>QMMS01000040.1 GCA_003647375.1 Deltaproteobacteria bacterium | reverse complement strand
TGGCGGCATCGCCGACGAACTGATCATGCGCCTGATGGAGTTCATTCGGTCGATTCCGACCCTTCCCCTGTGGCTGGCCTTGGCTGCGGCGCTGCCGCGGGACTGGTCGGCGCTGAAAGTCTATCTGGCGGTTACCGCCATCCTTGCCTCCATCGGATGGACCCACCTGGGGCGGCGGGTGCGCAGTAAGCTGCTTTCGCTCAGGGAGGAGGATTTTATCCTTTCCGCCCGGCTGGCGGGGTGCAGTGACGCCAGAATTATCGGTCGTCACATGCTGCCCTCTTTTATGAGTTACCTGATCGTGGACCTTTCGGTTTCTTTTCCATACATTATACTGGCTGAGACATCGCTGAGCTTCCTGGGCCTTGGACTGCGCGAGCCCATCGTGAGCTGGGGGGTGCTGCTTTACTCAGCCCAGAACATTCGTACACTGGCTGAACTGCCCTGGCTGCTCATCTCGGGGCTGTTTGTCATTATTGCCGTGCTCGCTTTTAATTTCATGGGGGATGGCTTGCGGGATGCGGCCGATCCTTTTGCAAAATAGGAGACAAACCGCAATGGCGGAAAGTTATCTGTTGCAGATTAAAAACCTGAAGATTGCTCTGAAAGTGGATAAAAACTTTATCTCCATCGTCGACGGCGTGGACTTAAGCCTTGAACCCGGAAAGGTGCTGGGTCTGGTGGGTGAAAGCGGCTGCGGCAAGAGCGTTACCGCTCTATCCCTTCTTCGTCTTCTATCAAAAGAATTAAAAATTGTGGATGGTAATATCCTGTTTTACGGGCAAAATGGTGATGAAACGGTTGACATTGCCAAACTCGAACCCAAAGGGAAGGATATTCAAAAAATCCGTGGGGGGACTGTCTCCATGATATTTCAGGAGCCCATGAGTTCTTTTTCACCCCTGCACACCATCGGATACCAAATCATGGAGGTCATACAACTCCACCTTAATGTTTCCAAAGAAAAAGCACGCGAAATCACCATCGAGCTTTTGGAAAGAGTCGGAATCGGTGACCCCGGGCGCGCCGTCGACTGCTATCCCGGCGAATTTTCCGGTGGCATGCGCCAGCGTGCCATGATCGCCAAGGCGCTCTCCTGCAATCCGTCCCTTTTGATTGCCGACGAACCGACAACCGCCCTGGATGTCACCATACAGGCTCAAATTCTCAAACTCATGCGTGACATGCAGCAAGAGTTTGGATCTTCAATCATCTTCATATCCCACGACCTGGGTGTGGTGGGACAAATGGCCGACGAGGTTGCCATTATGTACATGGGTAAGATTGTTGAACAGGGATCCACCAAAGAGATCTTTAAGAACCCACAACATCCGTATACAGTGAATCTGCTTGCGGCCATTCCACGGCTGGGCGATTTGGAAGCCCGTAAGCGTCTTACGCCCATCGAGGGAACGGTTCCCGGTTTATTCAGTCGTCCATCCGGCTGTACATTTCATCCCCGCTGTGATTCTTTTATGTCTGGTACATGTGATGGTACTTCCCCCGAACTCAGGGAAGTTTCTGAAAACCACTGCGTTGCCTGTTATTTGTACCTAAACTAGATTGTACTGAGGACTTTTGATGAGTACGTTGATCGAGGTCAAAGACTTAAAAATGTATTTTCCGCTGGGTCGGGCAGGCCTGTTTTCCAGGCAAAAGGCTTTTCTTCGGGCGGTCGATGGCGTGAGTTTTGAGATTCAAAAGGGTGAGACCCTTGGGCTTGTCGGAGAAAGCGGGTCAGGCAAAACAACCCTTGGCCGCGCGATTCTCCGTCTGATTGAACCCACCGGCGGCCGGATTATATTTAAAAATGGAAATGGTGAGACAGACATTGCCACCCTGAACCG
Source organism: Deltaproteobacteria bacterium (assembly GCA_003647375.1). The sequence goes on along the minus strand of QMMS01000040.1, from coordinate 19,175 downwards.
CAAGGCGTTGCGCCAGCAGTGGCGGCATATGCAGATGATTTTTCAGGATCCCTATGCATCACTGAATCCGCGAATGACTGTGAAGGAAATTATCGGCGAGTCTCTTGTGGCAAACCGCCTTGCGAGTGGCGGGCAAATGGATGAACAGATCCTGGATATTGCTCGTCTTTGCGGGCTTAACATCAGACAGCTCAGTCGCTATCCCCATGCCTTCAGCGGGGGACAGCGACAGCGGATCGCCATCGCAAGGGCGCTGGTGATGCACCCGCAATTTATCGTGTGTGACGAGCCGGTATCAGCGTTGGACGTTTCGATCCAGGCGCAGATACTGAACCTGCTAAAAGATCTGCAACAGGAGTTGGGCCTCACCTACCTCTTCATTGCCCACGACCTGAGCGCCGTTGCCTATGCCTGCGACCGGGTTGCCGTCATGTATCTTGGCCGCCTGGTTGAAATGGCCACCACCAAGGCACTCTATTATAGACCAAAGCACCCGTATACCGAAGCGCTCATGTCGGCGATCCCACCGGATGACCCGGAATTGCCCATGCAACCGGTATTTCTTGAAGGAGAGCAACCCAATCCGGCCCGCCCGCCGTCAGGCTGTACTTTTCATCCCCGTTGCCGTTATGCGGATAATGGACACTGTAAAACAGAAGTACCGGGGTTCAGAGAAGTGTCTGTCGGCCATTTCATCACCTGCCATCATGCGGAAAGTCTCTCTCTCAAAGGCGCTCTGGAACATCAAATGGCAGTAGATCCAAATGGTGGGGAAAACGAGTAGCCGATTGCTGGTATGTATTAAATGCGCCGCCAAATCCACAACACACATAAAATACATTTTTAAGGATTCGGAAATGTTTTCAACAGCCACTGAATTCGATCTCAACCATCTTTTGACAAATGATATCTGTCCTGAAGATCAATGTATCCCACCTGCCTGTTTGAAACAGGATTCTGCAAAAAAGCTTATTGAAAGGATAGATGCCGTTCCGATATTCGCTCATACCTATCCGTTTTATTTCATCTTTCACTTTAAATAAAAAACGGTAATCCATTACCACACTTAACAGGAAACCATTAAGATAGAATCTGAGTATCATAATTTTGTTAATAACGACCTCAGCAGCCCCGATAACGCTCTGATCTTTGACGAAAGCGGTTTTCTTAAAAAAGTCAATATGGAAGATACGATTTCCCTTGACTGAGAAAAACAAATCTGGGAAGTAGAGAAAAATCAGCGTCACCAGCAGAAGGTAACCCCTTCGAGGGGCCTCCCTCATACCCCCAGCTCTGCTGATGGGCGCTGATTTGCAAAGATTCAACAATAATCAATTTTAATGTTTAAGGAGTCACGGCGTGAACATTCTACATATCTCCGATATTCATTTCGGTCCCCGCCACTGGGAGGGGGACGACCATATTCTTCTGAAAGAAATTAACGCATACGATGCCGATATTGTGATCAACACCGGAGACAGCACGACGGATGGTATGGAAGATGAGTATGCGGAAGCAGGACGCTTTTTAAAAGCTATCGAGTGCAAGAATGTTATCTCCATCATGGGAAATCACGACAAAAGAAATATGCGCTCCCATGAACTATTCCTGAAATATATTTTCGATCCAAAGATCATCTACCTGTCTGAGATGACGCAAACCACCAAGAAAAACCTTTTTTTGAACCGGGAGATAACCAGGGTCCGTGACAATTTCACCGATGTAAATTTTATCAAAGTTATTCCTGTAAATGGAAAATCCGTATTGATTGTCGGCATCGATTCCAATGAACTTTACACCGATGTGGGGCTTGTTGAAGAGGAAATTTTACATGCTATTTCAGACAAAATCAATCAGATGGAATATGACCTGCCGCTGCTGCTGATCCATCATTCCATTCTGGGCACCGATGAAGAGCCACTTAAAAACTCTATCCGCGTAAGTGATTTTGTAAGGAAGCACAAAATCGAAAACGTCTTCTGTGGCCATACCCATGAAATGGAACTGAGGAGAACCACCGATCTATACCATGGGCATTCTTTTACCCAGTTTATGTGCGGTACTCTGTCCTCCTGCAATCATGCCAACGATGATAATATGTTTTTGTATTATGAAAATTGGGACACGGATGATCAACTCGTGCATCTGGTACGGATATCCATCCAGGGTGGCAAAATGCATTTCGAAAGAGAGTATATTTAATACCTATATGATAAGGTTCAAGACATCAATGTCCTGTGTTTTGACACTTATGCCTGAATTGAGCGATTTTTCCCGAAGAGATGTGCCGAGATCTTGATGGAGGAGGGTTCGCAAAAAACGTAGGCATACCAATGAATCTGAGTGTGGGGTGCTCTTGGGCCGGTAAGTTATACATAACAACAAAGGGTTACGATTTCTCGTAACCCTTTGTTGTTATTGACTTGGTAGGCGGTACTGGATTTGAACCAGTGACTTCTACCGTGTGAAGGTAGCACTCTCCCGCTGAGTTAACCGCCCTTGATTTTTTCGCAACTATAATGAGTCGGGGGGGGCTTCGTCAAGTTCTTTTTGAGTTGAATCGCCTTCTGTTTCCGACGACGCACCCTGGTCTTCATCTCCGGGTTTATCTTCCGGGGCTGTCGTTTCCAGGGTGTCATCCTCCGACTCGGTGGCATCGGCGGTTTCATCCTCTGGATCGACTGCATCCATGGTTCCTATTCCCAGGGCTTCGATTTCTTTGGGAGAGGGCAGATCTCTCAGGTTTTTCAGATCGAATACTTGAAGAAACTGTTTGGTGGTGGCATAGATCAGCGGCCGGCCGGGAATTTCTTTGCGGCCCAGCACGCGGATCAGCTTTCGCTCAAGAAGCATTCTGAGGACGCCACCGCAATCGACACCCCTTAAATGCTCGATGTCGCTACGGATCATGGGTTGTTTGTAGGCGATAATGGCCAGCGTCTCTAAAGCGGCCTTGCTGAGCCGAGAAGGCTTTGGCTGGAGAAGGCGCTTGATCCAGGGCACATAATCAGGATGGGAACGAAACTGATACCCGCCCGCAACTTCGTGCAGGGTAAAGGCGCCCTGGCGTCCCTCGTAGTCAGCTATGAGTTCATTGAGGGCCTGCCGGATCATCTTTGTATCGGACAGAGAAAGGACTTGCTTTAACTGCTCGATACTCAGGGGCTCATCAGCCACAAAAAGAAGACTTTCTATAATATTTTTTAAATCATCCATTATACATAAAATATTCTGATAATGCCGGATTCAACGTGCTGTACAATTTGGACCAAATTGAGCTTGACCATTTCCAGCAGAGCCAGAAAGGTCACAATAATATCACCTTTGTCTGCGTCTTTAGAAAACAGCTCATAAAATGTCAAGGAATCCTTTTTTTCGAGAATGTCGACAATTTCCGAAATTCTTTCCTTGACGGAAATCCGATCGGTGGATAGATCGAGCCGATGTTCTTCCGGAATATTGGCCAGGATTTTTTGAAATGCGTCAATGAGTTCGAAAAGACCTACCTGTATGTATGGCTCTTCTTCCTGGAGGTCTTCAAACCCTTCTTCTGTAAAGGATCTGACAAAGGTTTGTTCTCCCAGAAGATTTCGGTTTGCCAACTGCTCCGCGATGGACTGCATTTCGAGGTATTCCCTGAGCGGTTTGGCCAGTTCCAGGCGGGGGTCCTCCTCGTCTTCAATGCCGTGGGTCGGTAGCAGCATTCTGGACTTGATCTGTGCCAGTGTGGATGCCATCACCAGGAAATCCCCGGCAAAGTCGATATTCATGAGTTTGATCCATTCGAGATATTCGAGATACTGCCGGGTAATAACGGCAATGGGAATGTCATAGATGTCCACTTCATTTTTTTTGATCAAATGAACCAGGAGTGCCATGGGCCCTTCAAAAACCTGATCGAGCTTTATTTCGTATGGGATCTCTGTTTGTGCCATTGCATTGTTTACCCTTCGGGAAAGTCGGAGAACTTCAGATCCTTGCCTGCCACGCAACAGGCGTGGTTGCTAAGGGTTCGAAGTAAAATACTACGACTTCACCCTTAGGCGCCTTGACTCTGAAGCCCTCCGGCTTTTGCGACGATAGTTAAAAACCTGCTTATTGTACTGACAATCAAGCCTTAAGCCGTAAGCTGCTAATGGCTACCAGCTATCAGCTAACAGCTCTCTTTCGAAGAAAGAGCCTACATTCCAATCACGTTTCGGACCTCGGCCATGGTCCGGCGGGCTATCTTGCCGGCCTTGTTGCAACCTTCTTCGATAATATCGGCCACCAACTCCGGATGATGATTGTAATAATCCCTTTTTTCGTGGATCGGCGCCAGGGCTGCCAGCAGATTCCGGCCCATGATTTTCTTGCAATCCACACATCCGATTTCCGCACTGCGACATTCCTTGGCGATGGTGGTGGTGGATTCAGGGTCCGTATACAATTTGTGGAATTCATACACATTGCACACGTCCGGATCCCCTGGATCCGATTTTCGGGCCCGTTGCGGATCTGTTATCATTTGTGACACCTTGGTCGTCACTTCCCCGGGGCTATCTGAGAGATAGATGGCATTATTGTAGCTTTTACTCATCTTTCGCCGATCCAGGCCGAGAATTTTCGGTGTTTGAGTCAATATGGTTTCGGGCTCGGGGAACACGTTGCCGTAAAAATAGTTAAACCTGCGGGCAATCTCCCGTGTGATTTCCACATGCGGCACCTGATCCACACCCACCGGAACGGCATTGGCTTTATACATGATGATATCGGCTGCCTGAAGTACGGGGTAGCCTAAAAATCCGAAGGTGGACAGGTCCTTATTGTTCAACTGTATCATCTGGTCTTTGTATGTCGGGTTTCGTTCCAGCCACGGCACAGGTGTAATCATGCTGAAAATCAGGAAAAGCTCAGCATGTTCCTTGATATCGGATTGAACGAAAAGGGTACTTTTTTCCGGTGACAGCCCGACACTCAACCAATCCTTGATAATTTCCCGGGTATAGCCGGATATTTGACTGGGGTCTTCGTAATCGCTTGTCAGTGCATGCCAGTCGGCAATAAAGAAAAAGCAGTCGTACGTTTCCTGCATATCTACCCAGTTCAATAATGCACCATGAAGATTTCCCAAATGCAGCGGGCCTGTGGGGCGCATGCCGCTTAAAACACGTTTTTTCTTGGTGGTCAAAGCTGTTCTCCTTCCTAATTTTATTTTGATATATATTCATTTACAAATGCCAGTTCGTCTTCCCGTGTCTGAACCAAGCCATTGAGTTTTGTGTTCAATACCGCCTGCATGATATCCCGGTACACGGGCCCCGGTTTCAGGCCCCGCTCCATGAGGTCTTTTCCGGTCACCGATATGGTGACATGCCTCAGTTTTGTTACATAATGCGAAATGGCCCGTTTTACCTGACGACTTCGGGCGCAGACCATCATGTAGAGGATCATTTCGATGCTCAGGCCGGTTAATTGCTTGTGCAGCGAACTATCGTTTTCCGGCAGGTTTCTTTCCATCCGGTTCAGAATGGATTCGGCCGTGAAACGGTCTTTCAGTAAAACTTTTCTGTAACGAGGTGCCAACTCCAGTTGATCGCAGATTTCTCGGGTAGTCTGCTGGTCACAGTGCTGGATGAGCACCATAAAATAAATGGCCCACTTTATATAGGATTCCTCCAGAAAAAGCAAATCATGCCATGCCAGGACTTCTCTTGTTGAATTTAATAATGAAATCAAGTTATTGTCAAGCGCTATAGAGGGGTGGATCACCGGCAGTAGCTGGTAATCATGAAGCCGGACAATGGCGGGGGTCGGGTTCGCTTCTTCCAGAATCAGTCGTATTTCCGTAAAGATCCGCCGGCCGCTGAGTCGCTTGAAAAAGTTCATTTTAACTGCATTCGCGATCAGTCCCGCCGTAAGCTTTCCAATGGAAAAGCCGAAGCGTTGTTCAAACCTGAGCGCACGGAATACCCGTGTGGGATCTTCGACAAAACTGAGATTGTGGAGTACTCGGATAACCTTTTCCTTGATATCTCTTTGGGCGGAGAAAAAGTCGATGAGTGTGCTGAATTTATCGGCGTTCAGCTGAATCGCCAGCGTGTTCATGGTAAAATCTCTGCGGAACAGGTCCAACCGAATGGAGCTCATTTCCACGATGGGCAGCGCTGCCGGAAACTTGTAGTATTCAAGTCTTGCAGAGGCGACATCGATCTTAAATCCGTCTGGAAAGATGATAACGGCGGTACCGAATTTTGCATAAGCATGAATTCGTGCTCCTGCCCCGTCTGCGAACTTTTTGGCAAAGGCGATGCCGTCGCCTTCGATAACGATATCAATATCTTCATTAGGGCGGTACAGGAAAAGATCACGGACAAACCCCCCGACAACATATGCGGCACAATCGATTTCATCTGCTACCCGGCCGATGTCCTTCAATATATTCAGGAGCCTTTGAGAGAGGCGCTCCTTCATGAAGTTCAGGATATTCCGCTTCCGGGCACGGATCTGTTTCTGGCTCTGGCGCATGGTGGACCTGTCATCAACCTTCTGCTGGCTGACCAGAACGTTCAGGAGGTCGGTTCGGGTGACAACACCAACGATGATTCCCTGGTCGATGACCGGCAGGATCCGCTGTTTGCTCTCGATAATATTTTCCTGAATTTCGAGAATATCAGCCGTCGGTGGTACGGACACCATCTCTGTGGTCATGTATTCGCGCACGGGTACGTCGTGAAGCTTATGGTAAAGCGCTTTTTCGAGGATCTGGCGGGATATGATGCCTGATAAGGTGCGACTTCCCTTTTGAGTGACGAGCAGGGCATTGATATTGTATCGTGTCAGCAGTTCAGCGGCGTTCCTACAGGAGATTTCTTCATCGATCATGAGGGGTGGTGAAGACATGAGATGCTTGGCCAGGCGCCTGGATTCGATCTTGTCAAAGAGCAATTCCAGCAGCGCCTGTTCAACCTGGGTGATGGTTTTGCCTTTGATGGATGCTGCCGCGGCATATGTGTGCCCCCCCCCGCCCAGGCTGGTGACAATATCCCCCACGTCAACCTCCGGTATTCTACTACGGGCCACGATGTAGACCTTGTTCTCCATTTGTGCGATGGCAAAAATGGCTTCGATATCCTCCATTTTGACCATTTTATGTACCAGAAAAGCAAAGTCGGGTACATACTGATCGTTTGTCACGCTGGTAAACACCACCTCGATACCGTTGATGTGATAACTGGTGGATGCCTGGATCATATCGTTCAGAATGGCCACCTGTTCGGGACTGATTTCCCTGGAGATGAGGTTGGATATCATGTTGAGGTTGGCGCCCTTGGAGAGGAGAAAGGCAGCCGCCTTGAAGTCTTTTTCAGTAGTGGATGGGAATGTGAATGAGCCTGTGTCTTCGTATATGCCGAGGCACATGATGGTGGCCTCATCGGGGGTTATATCAATGTTTTTACTGTTCAGAATTTCTGTCAGCAGCGTCACGGTGGCACCAACCGGCTCCTGGATCACCACCTGACCCTGGATGTCGTTTTCCATGGGAGGGTGGTGATCGTAAATGTGAATCTCCAGGTCGGGGTGGTTCAAAATAGATTCAAATTTGCCGATCCGATGGGGTTGCTTGGTATCGACGAGGACGAGACGTTCGATTTTGGAAACATCGATATCCTTGACACTCGTGATATTCAAAAGATAGACCATCGACTGGATGAAGAAATTTCTCAGATTTTTTTCCTGGGAGCCTGGAAAGACAACCAGGGAGTCCGGGTAAAGTTTCTGGGCGGCCAGCATGGAGGCAAGGGCATCGAAATCAGCATTGATGTGGGAGGTGATAACCGTTGATTTTTTCGCATTGGTCATACCATTAGCCTCATTGTAACTCTTCTGAATAACTGTATATAGGATGATCTTTATGGAACAAACAGCAGCCTTTAACTATACACACAATCGCATGTGATAATCAAGATAAAGATCGGTGGTCGACTTTTTAAAACCTGTTGTTTCCGCCTGTAAAGATGCCCTATGTGTAAACAGGGGCGGATTTACGATCGCATTTGTTATAAATTCCGAAAACTATTGTTGTTTCAATCATAGTGTGATAGTTATTCAGGCTTAAAAAACAATACAAACGGGATGATATCATCAGTTATAACCGGCTTAAGCCCTGTGGTATGTTTTTGCGGCAGGTTCCTTACAAGGGGGAAAGATTATGCCTGTTTATCAGTGGGTAGGTAAAAATAGAAGCAATGAGGTGCAAAAAGGGGAAATCGATCTTGCCGGTGAGGATGCCGTCAGAAATCATCTGGTAAAACTCAGGATAACACCCACAAAAATCAAAAAAAAACCAAAGGACCTGTTCGAGAATGTGGCCTTTCTTCAACCACCGATAAAGGAACAGGATATCATTATCTTCAGCCGGCAGTTTTCCACCATGATCGATGCCGGACTTCCCATCATTCAGTGCCTCGACATCCTTTATTCCCAACAGGAAAACAAGACCTTCAAGAATATGCTCAAGGACATCAAGGAGTCGGTGGAGGGCGGCCAGACACTTGCCGAAGCGTTGCGCAAGTATCCCAAGCAGTTCGACAATCTCTTTGTCAACATGGTAGCTGCGGGGGAGGCGGGCGGTATTTTGGACACGATTCTGCGACGTCTTTCTGCTTACATGGAAAAGGCTGCCAAGTTGAAGGCTCAGGTCAAGGGCGCCATGACGTATCCCGTTATTACGATCATTGTTGCCATCGTGGTCGTCGCCGTCATCCTTGTCTTCGTGATTCCTGTGTTTCAGGAAATGTTTGAAGGGTTGGGTGGTGAGCTTCCGGTACCCACGAAGATCGTTGTTGCCATGAGCGATTTCGCTAAGGATAATGTTGTGTATATTATCATCGGGGCCGTGATCTTTTTCTTTGCCTTTGGTCGCTATAAAAAAACCGCCAAGGGGAGATTGACTGTTGATGCAATTGCCTTAAAGTTGCCCGTCATCGGTCCTTTGTTACGAAAGGTGGCCGTGGCAAAATTCACCCGCACCATGGGCACCATGTTGTCCAGCGGTGTTGCTATCTTAGAAGCCCTCGATATTGTTGCCAAGACATCGGGCAATAAAGTCATTGAGGGGGCGATATACAGTGTTCGATCAGGGATTGCGGAAGGTCGTACCATGGCGGACCCGCTGTCCGACAGTGGCGTCTTTCCCAACATGGTCTGTTCGATGATTGCGGTGGGAGAGTCCACCGGTGCCCTGGATACCATGCTGGTCAAGATCGCGGACTTTTACGATGATGAAGTTGATCAGGCTGTAGAGAACCTGACCTCCATGATCGAGCCTTTTATGATGGTGTTTCTAGGAACGGTAATCGGAGGCCTGGTGGTCGCGATGTATCTCCCGGTATTTAAGATGGCCGGGGCCATTTCAGGATAAACACCGTCGGTCATTCATGAAAAACATCTTCATGTCAACCGAAAGAAATCTCGAACAAAAGCTCAAGCTGCTGATGTTCTTTCGGCTTATTTTTACATCTATTTTACTGGGTTCGACCATTGTTCTCCAACTCAATGAGAGCGTTTCTCCGCTGGCGCCCCCTCTCCTGTTTCTTTACGGGCTGATTGCCTCAATTTTTGTCATGTCTTTCTTTTACTCGGTAACGATATCCAGCATTCAACATAAAGTGGTATTCGCATATATTCAAATCGGTATCGACACCCTCGTTGTGACGTTGATTGTTCTCGTAACCGGATGTTTCCTCAGTTTTTTTTCGTTCCTCTATCTGGTGGTCATCATCTATTCGAGTGTCCTGCTCTTTCTCAATGGAAGTATGGTCATGGCCGGCTTATGCAGCCTTCAGTACGTCATCCTGATCAGTCTTGAATACTACGGGATCATTCAGCCCTATGGCGCGGATATCAGTCCCCTGATACTTGAATTCGGCTGGCTTCGGGTTCTCTACAAGGTGATGATCACGGCGGTGGCATGCTATGCCGTAGCATTTTTAAGCGGTTTTCTTTCGGAACAGACCCGGCGGTCCAGGAACGAGCTTCAGCGCATGTCGGAGCACGTAAAGCGGATGGAAAAAATGGCCTCATTGGGTGAAATGGCGGCGGGCCTGGCACACGAAATAAAAAACCCACTGGCATCCCTATCCGGGTCCATCCAGGTACTACGGGAAGAGAATCGCCACGGTCCGGAACACGATAACCTTATGCGCATCGTTTTACGGGAGACCGATCGCTTGACATCACTTGCGAGTGATTTTCTCCTGTTTGCCAAACCACCGGCGGGCAAGCGGGAAAGTATACGGCTGGATGAGGCCATCAACGAAATTCTGGAATTGTTTCAGAAGAACAGAACAATCCGGGAGAAGCTTACCATCGAACGCAACCTGATTCATGACATATTCGTGGACGTGGACCCGATTCATCTCCGTCAGATTTTATGGAACCTTCTCCTCAATGCCGCAGAAGCCATAGATGGCGAAGGGCGGATTGCCGTCGATATGGTCCATCAAAAAAACAGGCGGATACAAATCGTTCTCACGGACAATGGCGAGGGGATTTCGCCGGAGAATGTCGATGCTATTTTCGATCCCTTTTATACTACCAAGCATAGCGGTACCGGTCTGGGACTGTCGATTGTTTATCGGATACTGGAGTACTATGGTAGCCGACTGGATGTCGATAGCACTGAGGGTCAGGGAACATTGGTTCACTTCAGTCTGAAAATACTCACCGTTCCAGAACCCTTAAGATTTGGCAGAGGACTTGACACCTAATATGAAATGGGTTACCCAATTCTGTTCAGCAACCCGTATGTATTAACAAGATCATGGAGCGTACTGATCGAGGATGAGAACAAAACGCATGTCTTTTGAGTATTTTATAGGTCGTCGATATTTAAAGGCCAAACAAAAACAGTCCTTTATATCGATGATTACGATTCTTTCCATAGCCGGCGTCACGGTCGGCGTCATGGCTCTGATCGTTGTTATTGCTGTGATGTCGGGGTTCGAAGATGATTTGAAATCTCGGATCCTGGGTGTCGAGTCTCATATCGTGCTCATGCATCAAACGGGTTCCTTTAACAATTACCGGAAGGTTCTGGATACGGTTCAGGATACGGATGGTATTGAGGCGGTGACACCATTCATCTATTCCCAGGTGATGTTGCGATCGGCTCACGGCGTGTCCGGGGCCGTCCTGAGAGGAATTGATCCGGAGACGGCGGGTTCGGTTATCAAAGGGGTCAGCCCGGAAGCTTTGAAATCGGCTTCGGAACCCAAGACATTGACAGATGGCAATGTCGCCGGCCCGGGAATCATTCTTGGTAGAGAACTTGCAAGAAGTCTGCACGTTCTGAAGGGGGACAGTGTCTATATCATAACGCCCCGGGGAATGATTTCTCCCATCGGGCATGTGCCGACCATGCGTCGCTTCGAGGTTCTCGGCTATTTTGAAACCGGCATGTATGAATACGATGGTTCCATGGCCTATGTCCGCATCGAAGACGCCCAGAAGATGCTCCGGATGGGGGATGCCATAAGCGGTATCGAGGTGCGGGTATTCAATATCTACAAGGCCCGGGAAATTTCGAAAAAGATTATCGAAAAGCTCGGATATCCCTTCTGGGTCCGGGACTGGATGCAGATGAACCACAATCTGTTTTCGGCCCTGAAGCTGGAAAAAACGGTGATGTTCATAATTCTGGCCCTGATAATCATGGTGGCAGCTTTTAATATTGCCAGCACCCTGATTATGATGGTGATGGAAAAAACCAAAGATATCGCTATTTTGAAGGCAATGGGTGCAACGAATAAATCGATCCGGAAAATTTTTGTTTTCAACGGCATGATCATTGGTGCCATCGGCACATTTTTAGGAACCGGGATCGGGTTTATCCTGTGTGGGCTTTTGGAAAAATACAAATTCATCGAGCTTCCGGGGGATGTCTATTATCTGACAACCCTGCCGGTTAAGCTCGATATCATGGATGTCATCATAATTGCCTTGTCCGCACTGGTGATATGTTTTCTGGCCACCCTTTATCCGGCCAGTCAGGCATCCAAACTTGATCCTGTCGAGGCGATTCGGTATGGTTGATGACGGGCGGCAAAACGTGAAAAGGATAGACGAAAACATTGCTGCGCCTGCTCTTTCCAAGAAAAGGTTTATAGAGGTCCAAAACCTTTATAGATGTTTCCAGAATACCGGCGCACCCATCGAAATCCTGCGGGACGTGAGCCTATCACTGGATGAAGGTGATACGCTGGCCATTGTCGGCGCTTCCGGGATAGGGAAATCCACATTTTTGCATATCCTTGGTACGTTGGATCGCCCGGACAGGGGAAAGCTATACTTTCAGGGTGAAGATGTCCTGCTGTTCGACAACAGCAGGCTGGCGCGATTCCGAAACAAATCGGTGGGGTTCATGTTCCAGTTCCATCATCTTCTCCCGGAATTCAGCGCTTTGGAGAATGCCTCGATGCCGGCTTTGATCAATGGATATTCCAGGGAAAAGGCCAGGGAAGCAGCAGAGACCATACTGGTACGTGCAGGACTTCAGGACAGGCTCCATCATCGAGTTGGAAAGCTGTCCGGCGGGGAACAACAGCGGGTTGCTCTGGCACGGGCTCTGGTTATGAGACCCCGGATTTTGTTGGCGGATGAGCCCACCGGGAATCTCGATACCCGGAACAGCGACCAGGTTCACGAGTTGCTTTTAGAGTTAAACCAGGAATATTTAATGACAATGGTTGTAGTGACACACAACATGCAACTGGCTGCTTTCATGTCTCGCTGTGTGACCATTGCCGATGGGCAATTTGTGGAAAAGTGCTGAGGACCCCTTTATGCTAAAACGAGGTTGGATGGTATGTATTGCACTCATTTGCTTGTTTCCGCCCTGTGTATATTCACAGAGTGCTAAAAAAGTGGCTGTCCTGCCGTTTCGAATCAATGCCCATGAGGACCTGTCCTACCTCTCAACTGAAATTCCCAAACTGATCAAAGAAAATCTGAAACGCGAAGGGGCGGTGATCGTTGAACCCGATCCTGTGGATATTGCAGCCTGGCCGAATACGCTTACGGAAGAACTGGATGCGAAGCGGATCGGTCTGAAACAAGGGCTTGATTTTATTGTCTGGGGCAGCCTGACCCGTATCGGGCAGAAGATCAGCCTGGACGTGAAAGTCATTGAACCCTTTACGATAGAAGGGACCAGTACATTTTTCCTGGATGTCGAAGGTATCGAGAATCTGCTTGTGAGTGTGCAGAAGGTGTCTCGGGACATTGGTTTCAAGTTATTTGAGCGCACCAAGATCGCCGAGATTACTGTTGCCGGCAATAAACGCATCGAAGTTGACGCCATCGAACGCTACATCAATACAAAACCGGGTGATGCTTATGTTCCCAGCCGACTTTCGAGTGATTTGAAGTCCATCTATTCCATGGGCTACTTCGAGGACATCCGCATTGAATCCAAAGACACCCCCTTTGGTAAGGCCATTACGTTTTATGTTCAGGAAAAGCCGACCATCCGGCGGATTGAATTCAAGGGCAATAACATTTACGATGACAAGGAAATTATGGACGCCCTCAACATTAAATCGGGATCCATCCTTAATATTTTTTCCATACAGAAGAATCTCATTCGTATAGAAGATCTCTATAAGGAAAAGAATTATCATAATGTAACCGCGGACTATGAGGTCAAGGAACTGGAAAACAATCAGGGGGATCTTCTGTTTCTGGTCCAAGAAGGTGAAAAAGTCAAAATAGAGAAAATTGCCTTTGAAGGGAATGTTGTTTATACGGACAAAGAACTCAAGAAACAGATGAAAACCAATGAAAAAGGCTTTTGGAGCTGGCTGACAAACTCGGGTGAACTGGAAAAGGAAGTATTGAACCAGGACACCGTCAAGCTGCGTAGCTTTTATCAAAACAATGGTTTTATCGAAGCAAAGATCGCAGAACCCATCGTTGAATACCAAGAGGATATGATATCTATCAAAATTAAAATAGATGAAGGCTCAAAGTTCAAGGTCGGCAAGGTGAGCGTCGCAGGGGATCTTCTTTTCCCTAAAATTGAACTGATGGAAAATCTGAAAATTACCAGAAACGAATTCTACAACCGTGAAGTGGTCAGAAACGATATCCTGACGCTTTCGGATCTCTATTCGGATGAAGGGTATGCCTATGCGGATATTTATCCCCGTATCAGTAAGGATGTCGAGAATCTTGAAGTCAATATCGACTATGTGATCAAGCGGGGCAAAAAGGTCTATTTTGAATCCATCATCATCACGGGTAACAACAAGACCCGGGACAAGGTTATCCGGCGGGAACTAAGGGTTTACGAGCAGGAGATTTTCAGCGGGACAAGACTCAAAAGAGGTATCCGAAACCTGTACCGACTGGAGTTTTTTGAAGACGTGAGGGTGGATACCGTCGAAGGGAGCACCGATGATCAGATTCTCTTGAAAATCAATGTCATTGAAAAGCCAACGGGCAATTTTATGTTCGGCGGCGGATACAGCAGTGTCGATTATGGTTATCTGACGGCGGCAATTTCCCAGAATAACCTATTCGGGCGCGGTCAAGTCCTGGAGCTGAAAACGACCTTCAGTATGAAATCAAGCACCTACTCATTGAGTTTTACTGAGCCATATCTTTTTGACAAGTCCATTTCGGCCGGGTTCGACATCTATAATCAGAATAGAGATTTTAACGATTATGATAAGTCGAGCTTGGGCGGCCGTCTTCGTTTGGGAACCGTGCTGCGTGAATATACCAGGCTATTCTGGTCCTATTCCTATGATGTCAGTGATATTTCAAACATCGACAATGATGTTTCCGACCTGATCAAGGACAGCAGAGGAACGAATGTCACCAGCGCCACCACGGTCTCCCTGAAATATGATTCGAGGGACCGGAGGTTTAACCCCAGAGACGGGCATTTCGACACTGTTTCGGTTGAATATGCGGGATTGGGTGGCGATGTCGGCTTCACTAAGTATCTTGCTGAATCAGGGTGGTACTATCCCTTGTTCCTCAGTACCGTCGGCATGCTGCATGGGAAAGGGGGGTACGTGCGTGAGCATTCCAACGCTTTCCTGCCTGACTATGACCGGTTCTACCTGGGGGGTATGAATTCAGTACGTGGTTTTGGTTGGCGTGATATCGCTGCTGAAGACAAAAATGGTGATGATATCGGGGGAGATAAATTTATTCAATTCAATATTGAGTGGATTATCCCTCTGGCCGAGAATGCCGGACTGATGGGCGTTTTCTTTCTTGACGCAGGCAATGTGTATGGGGATGATGAAAAATTCGACCCGACAGATCTTCGTAAAGGTGGTGGGGCCGGTGTTCGATGGTACTCACCGATGGGTCCCATACGCCTGGAGTATGGTTGGATACTGGATCCCAAGAGAGATGAAGATACCGGGGGACGGTGGGAGTTTTCTGTAGGAACATTATTTTAAAGATTGCGAGGTGGAAAATGATTAAATGTAAAGCAATGGTGATTACCCTTTTTCTAGCTGTTCTGTGGCTGGCGGCCCCTTGTCTGGGGGCGGATGTTGCAAAAATTGGTGTTGTCGATATTCAAAAGGTATTGTTGACATCATCGGCCGGCAAATTGGCCAAGGCGCAGATCAACAAAAAAGCGCGTGAAATGGAGAGCAGTCTGACCGTGAAGAAAGGAGAGATCGAGAAGTTGAAGGAGAGCCTTGAGCGTGAAGCCTTGGTGATGAACAAGGAAGCGCGCGATGAACGCGGACGAGATATCCGTATCAAGATCAACGATATAAAGTCACTCAAGAATAAATACGAGAACGATCTCAAGAAAATTGAAGGCAAGGTGGTTAAAAGGATTCAAAAGGACGTGGAGGTCATTATTCAGGAGTTGGGTAAAAAAGGGGGCTATCTTCTGATTATCTCCAACCCCGTTGTTCTCTACTCCCCGTCATCCATCGACATAACGGATCAGCTGATTCAGGCCTATAACACTGTGCTGGCCGAAAAGGGTGGTGACTTCAATATCGAAGCGCTCGAGTAGCGGGATTTGAGGTAAAAATGGACCGGAGGTTAATCCATGGAGACTTATGATATCAGGGAAATCATGACGTATCTACCACACCGGTACCCGTTTCTGCTGATCGACAGGATTCTTGCTCTCGATCCCGGGGATAGTGTGGTGGCATTGAAAAATGTTACGATGAATGAACCTTATTTCCAAGGCCATTTTCCTGGGACACCGGTGATGCCGGGTGTCCTGATTCTGGAGGCGATGGGACAAGCCGGCGGTGTGCTGGCATCTGTTTCCTTGCCGGAAGGATTGAAAGGGCGACTCGTCTATTTTACCAGCATTGACAAGGCCCGGTTCAGAAAACCGGTTGTGCCGGGAGACCAGCTGATATTGGAATCAAAACTCGTCAACATGCGCTCAAAGGCGGTTCGCATGACCGGTATCGCAAAAGTGGATGGGAAAAAAGTCGCCGAGGCAGAGTTCATGGCCGTGATCGGAGAATCATAGACCCGGGAGCCGAAAAGATCGAGGTGTAGAGTGATAACATTGCATTCCATAACATCGTGTAACGATGTTATTATTGGAGGGAACCATGGCGCTCAAACAGGAACTTCTGGATATTCTGGCGTGCCCGAAATGTAAGGGCGATATTTATCTCAATGAATTGGGTGATGGACTGGTCTGCGACCATTGCCATCTGCTGTACGAAATCAGGGACGATATTCCCATTATGCTGATCGATGAGGCAAAACCGATCGCCTGAAAGGCATACAATAACTGAACCCATGAGCCGGTCAAGCCCACCCAAACCAGCCAAGCTCGTTATCGGTTTTTTTTTAAAGGAAAAAAACCTTGGTATACCTGTTGTCGAGAATCTCATCGAAAGATTTGGTGAAGTGGACATCGTGAGTGAATGGATGCCTTTTGACCAGACGACCTATTATGAGCCGGAAATGGGGGCTCCTTTATATCGGCGGATGATGGCATTTGAAACACTCATCCAGCAAAACCAACTTGCGGAAGTCAAGCTTTTCGCCAACGAAATCGAAAAACAATATGCAGACAACGGGAAGCGGCTTGTCAACATTGACCCGGGTTATCTACTCCTGGAAAGGTTCGTCCTATCAACCGGAAAAAATTTTGCCCATCGGATATATATCGGCAAAGAAATCTACGCAGACTTGACTCTTATTTTTCGCAAGGGCCGGTTTGAATCGCTTCCCTGGAGTTTTCCCGACTATGCCGGAGATCGGGTTCAGACATTTTTAATGCGTGTCCGGGGAAAATATGCAAGGGATTTAAAGAGATAGGGTGATGGAAGGGTTCGAGGGTGATACAGGGGTTCGAGGGGAATAATGTTCTTTGAGTTTGTTGCGTTTCTTGTGTTCATTGGGTTGATGGAACAGGGGATGTGTTGAGAGCTGAATACTCTTTTCCGGGGACAAGTCAATAAACACAACGAACTCAAGGAACTCAATAAACAAGTATGCAGGGTTCGAGGGTGGCTGACAGCTATGGGCGAAAAGCACCTAACAGCCTACCGCCTAAACCGCTAAAAGGCTAATAAATGATCAAAAGCATGACGGCATTTGCCAATAGCGAACAAACTATCGACGATATTTCCATAAAGGTTGAAATCAGGACCTATAACAGCAGGTATCTTGATATCCAGTTGCGAATGACCCCGGGATACCAGGTTCTCGAAGAAAAGTTGAAAACGCTGATCACCGGGTGTGTGGCAAGGGGGCGGGTCGATGTGAAGATTCATATCGATGACCTGTCTGATGCTGCAGTGGTGGCATTTGATGTGGATGAAACCAAGGCCAGGGCCTATCATCAGGCACTCAAAACATTGAAAAAACTCCTGGATCTGGAAGGGTCGGTTTCCCTGGAGTTGATTACGGCAAGAAATGATCTAATCAAGCCCAGGGAGGTTGAATCGGACGTTGATAAAATCTGGGCCTGCCTGGCAGATTGCATGCAGGAGGTACTGTCGGATATTGATGCCATGCGTCAAAAGGAAGGCGCATTTATTGCCAACGATTTCAGGGAACGACTGCATTTCCTTGAAGATAGCATCGATCAGATTGAAGCCGACAGTTCCGGACTCCTGGAGCAGTACAAGCTCCGCTTGATGGAACGGATATCGGTTTTAACCGAACAGCGTGTGTCCCTGGATGAAGGGCGTATTGAGCAGGAGGCGGCGTTTTTGACGGATAAAAGTGACATTTCCGAAGAGATTATCAGGGTTCGCAGCCATTTGGCGCAATTTGAAGCAATTATGGCGGCAGGGGCTCCATCAGGCCATAAACTAAATTTCTTGATGCAGGAAATCAATCGGGAGTTCAATACCATAGGATCCAAATCAGCAAAAACGGACATTTCTCACATTGTTGTGAACGTGAAATCTGAACTGGAAAAGATACGGGAGCAGGTTCAGAATGTAGAATAATATCGCTCCGCGATATTATAGGACGCGGCTTCGCCGCTATTTTATTTGGTCTTTTTCGTGATTTCGTATTTTCGTGATAAAAATCTTTTTCGGTTTAACTGGGTTGGGGGGCGCATGGAAAAATTATTATTGAACATCGGATTCGGCAACACGGTGGTGGCGGAAAGGGTTGTGAGTATCGTGGCACCCAATTCAGCTCCCATGAAGCGACTCAAGGACGAAGCCAAGGAAGACAGGCGACTGATCGATGCTACTCACGGTCGCAGAACCCGGGCAATCATTATCATGGACAGCAATCATATTGTTTTGTCCGCCATACAGGCGGAAACAATCTCCCAGCGGTACGCGATGCTTAAAGAAGAATAAATTCGTTGCACGAATTTATTTATCGCGGCGTTGCCGCTTATATTTCCTATTTAGGACCGAATATTTCCCAACGTGAACCTTTTTAGGGATTATAGTATTTGTCAAAATAACGTTCCGGTTACACCGAAAAGGGGATTTCATATTTTTTTAAAAAGGACATATCAAACGAAGCCTCGTCTTGTGCCCACCGGATAGATGATGAAATACGGCCGGTTGTTAGTAACATAAGATCGCAGAAACATCATCAATCCGGCAGGGCACTACGCTAGTGATGCAGATTGATCATGATATGTCCTTTTTAAAAAAATATGGAATCCCCTGGAGCCGTGGGACTTATTCGGAACATATTTATGA
>QMMS01000039.1 GCA_003647375.1 Deltaproteobacteria bacterium | reverse complement strand
CGCAGAAACATCATCAATCCGGCAGGGCACTACGCTAGTGATGCAGATTGATCATGATATGTCCTTTTTAAAAAAATATGGAATCCCCTGGAGCCGTGGGACTTATTCGGAACATATTTATGACAACCCCGATAATTGGTACCGGGCCCTTTGGGTCAGGGTATTTACAGAAGGAGTTGGCGTCAGGTGGAAAACATCGTATCAGAAACAACTGGGCCGGAAAACCGGAAGGGTTATCTTTTTGTGGTATCAGCCCCGTCCGGGGCCGGGAAAACTACTCTCTGCAGGGCGTTGCGAGATGTCTATTCAGACATTCAGTACTCTGTATCCCATACCACGCGAAAACCGCGTCGGGGTGAAAAAGATGGTATCGATTATCATTTCACGGACAAAACAAAATTTCTCAACATGCGCGACAGGGGCCTCTGGGCGGAATGGGCGGACGTTCACGGTCATTATTATGGCACTTCCATAAAAAACATGGAAAAGGCGCTTTCAGCCGGTTACGATATTCTGCTCGACATCGATGTTCAGGGAACAATGCAGATTCTGGAGCGGTATCCCGACGCCGTTACTATCTTCATCATGGCACCCTCGCTGGAAATTTTAAAGCAACGACTGTCGAAACGGGGAACGGAGGATTCCCGGACCATTGAAAAGCGTATGAGAAATGCCGAAAAAGAGATCGCCGGAAAATCGATTTACCGCCATGTGATCGTCAACGACGATCTCTCGACAGCTATCGACAAATTCATCCGTATTGTTGGGAAATATCATAACAATAGACCCTAACGTCCAGATCCACAAGGGATTCATAATGGTCGAAATACTATATGGATATCACCCGGTGAGAGAAGCACTTCGTGCGGGGAAGCGAGAACTGCTGGAGATCTGTCTGCCAAAAGGTAAATCCTCTTATAGGGTTGAGGAGGTGGCCTCTCTGGCGAAAGAAGCCCATGTTTCCATCAATCGGGTATCCATGGGAAGAATCGAATCCATGGTCGCTACGGATTCTCACCAGGGTATCTGCGCATCGGCCGGCCCATATGTCTGGAGCGACCTGTCCCGACTCCTGAAGACCGTCGAAGGAAGAACCCCCTTTTTACTGCTGCTGGATCATATTGTTGATCCACACAACCTCGGTGCGCTGCTCCGAACGGCATTTTGTGCGGGACTGGACGGTGTGGTCATAACGAAGGACCGTTCTGCGCAGCCCACTCCTGCTGTTTCCAAGGCATCGGCCGGTACCATGGAGCATATTTCTTTGACCCGCGTTACGAATATGGTGTCAACCATAAGGACCCTGAAAGAATCCGGACTATGGGTGGCCGGGCTCGACAAGCAGACCGGCCAGAGCATTTATACCAGCGATATGACCGGGCCGATGGCGCTGGTAATCGGGAGTGAAGAAAAGGGGATCCGCCCGCTGGTAAAAAAACACTGTGACCTGATGGTCGCCATCCCCCAGGTTGGCGATGTCGATTCGCTGAACGCTTCGGTGGCCGGCGGCGTGGTGATGTATGAGACCTATCGGCAGAGAGAACTCCAGGACTGCAACCTTGGGGCAGACTGAATGTACCCGATGAATCTGAATGTAACCGACACATCTCGCAGGGCGCTCATGCATACATGGAATGCTTTCAAGGAAGCCCTGTTTCCCTTGACGTGTTTGCTGTGCGGACAATTTTATCCTCGGCGGTCCGGCTGGAACGATTCCTTTAAAAGAGGTGTTTTTTCCAACGAAACGATCCAGGCGTCGCCATCGGCCTCACTCTTCGGCAGGCTGATGGCGCCCTATATCTGCCCTGTCTGTTCGCAACAGTTTACCCCTATCGAATCACCCTGTTGTACCTGCTGTGGCATTATGTTCAAGAGTCGGGAAGGGACGGACCATGTTTGTGGGGAATGTCTCAGTTCAAGGCGGTCTTTTGGTATGGCAAGAGCCGTGGGTGTTTACGATCAGGCGTTGTTGGCGGTGATTCACGGATTCAAATATGGCGAAAAAGTGGGTATGGCCGCACCCCTGTCCATTTTGTTGTTGAACGCGTATCATCACTTCTGGCATGACAGACCCATGGATGTGGTTGTCCCGGTACCGTTATTTTGGCGCCGGTTTCGAAAAAGAGGATTCAATCAGGTTTATCTGGCAGTCAAACACTGGGAGCGTCACGAATGGCAAGGTGCCCTGTCAACACCCCTCATGGTCGAAAGAGAAGCTTTGCGGCGGAGACGGTCCACACTACCCCAGACAGGTCTGGGACGCGGGGACCGTATGCGAAACGTGAAAGGCGCATTCGAAATAGGCGTGTCCAACAACATTCTAAACAAAAAGATTCTGCTCGTGGATGATGTATATACCACCGGCGCCACGGTCAATGAATGTGCAAAGATTCTTTTAAAGGAAGGGGCTGAGACGGTGGATATCCTGACATTGGCTCGGGCCGTGTGAAGAACCAATGGAGACATTGAAACTTCCCAATCTCTCGGCAATTGAGAGTGTTCGGCATCATATCTTTTCCAGGCATGGCGGTTGTAGCCAGGGTGACTATGCGAGCCTGAACTTCAGTCTGGGTGTTGGTGACGATATTGATGCAGTCCAACAGAACCGGCGTATCCTCTTGGGGCACATGAAGGCGGCACGCCTGGCTTTCTCGAATCAGGTTCATGGCACCCAGGTATTGACGGTAGATCAACGAAGCTTTTCCGCTGGGAAACCGGAAATATTGCATGCCGGCACCGGCGATGCCATGATAACGAATATTCCGGGTGTGGCCCTGGTGGTTCTGGTCGCTGATTGTCAGGCCGTCCTGATGGTGGATCCGGTTAAGCGAGTTGTTGCCAACGTGCATGTGGGGTGGCGGGGGAACGTCAACCATATCCTTTGCCGGACCATCACGGAGATGAACAGCCGGTTTGATTGCAATCCTGTGGACCTGAGGGCCGGTATCAGTCCTTCCCTGGGCCCGTGCTGCGCAGAATTTGTTAATTTCACGAGTGAAATGCCCAAAATGTACTGGCACCATAAAGACCGGCAGAATAGGTTTGATTTATGGGCTCTCAGCAGGGAGCAATTATTAGAGGAAGGCGTATTGTCGGAAAACATCCATGTAAGCGGCATCTGTACCCGATGCAGAACAGACAATTATTTTTCTTACCGGGCAAGTAAGATTACCGGCCGATTTGCAGCCGCTATCCAAATAAAGGGTTCAAACATACCAGAAAGATGAAGAACGAAGGATTTCTTGAACCGTTTTTGCCAAAAGATCAGGAGAAGCCTATAGGAGGGCCTTGAGGATGACCTGCACGGAAACACGGTTGTCGGCGTCACGGATTTTGTCGAACCGGGAAATTTGCCCGGGATACTTTCGGATGCGCATCGTCTGTGATCAGGTGTATCAGGATGCCGTGCCCGGTCAGTTTGTTATGGTCCGTCTGCTCGGACGGGCCTCTCCCTTGCTCCGAAGGCCTTTTTCGATCCATGATTTGATAATGGAAGGGGAATATGTAACCGGCTTTGATATCTTATATAAAATTATAGGAGCAGGGACGGAGGCGCTTTCCATGAGCCGAGCCGGTGATATCGTGGATGTTCTCGGACCTCTTGGGCGGGGATTTTCCACCCGGGGGGATTTCGGCCGTGTTCACATGGTGGCCGGTGGTATTGGTGTCGCTCCGTTTGTTTTTTTGATCAACCACTTGATGCGGCAGGGTCTTTCCAGTTCACAGATCACACTTTTTGTCGGCGGCAGGTCCTGCGGAGATCTGTTATGTCTTGAGATATTCGAACGCCTGGGCATACAGTTGAAGCTGACCACCGATGATGGCAGTGCCGGCAGTCAATGCGTGGTTACACAGCCGCTGGGAGAAGCCCTGAGGCAGCAGAAACCGAAAATGTTGTTTGCATGTGGTCCCATGCCCATGTTGCGGGAAGTGATGGCGATATCCAAAAAAGATGGCATCCCATGCCAGGTTTCCATCGAAACCATGATGGCCTGTGGCATGGGTGCCTGTCTGGGTTGTGCCGTGGAGAAACGCGATTCCAAAGAAAAATATCTACATGCCTGTATGGACGGGCCGGTGTTTGAGGCGGAGAAGATCAAAATTTAGGGTTCGAGGGGAAAGATACCGTGTTAAGTTTTAGGATTTAAGTGTTAGGTAGGCTATGAGCTATCAGCTATCAGCAACAATCAATGATGCATATAGTATTGTATCCAAGATGTTCCTTGCAAAATAATTTAGCATGTCGAAGAGAAAGGTCAAGTTGTCATTCCTGCGGAGGCAGGAATCCAGGTATCGATTTTCTGGACTCCCGTCTCCACGGGAGTGAGATATTAATGTAACTTATTTATGGGACATAACACTATCGCAAATGATAGCCGAAGGCTAAATGACCAAACAGAACCGTTCATGCCATCAAAAATGAGGTCCTCTGTGCTACGCAGCGGCACCAAATAAATTTGCTCCGCAAATTTATTTTAGGTTTGACTTGCCATGGTGCCTATGGTAGGTCGTTTAAGTCCGAATTTTGTAAACAGACAAGGCTTCTGACCATCAAGGAAAGTGTTCTTTTTTCATGAAAAAGGAGACATACCGGTCTATACGGGAACTGGCCTACTACAGTAGCTTGGGGTTCTCTGTGGCGCTTTCCATTTTCATCGGTCTTGGTATTGGTGTCTGGCTCGATGGAAAGTTTGATACATCGCCTTGGTTGACACTTATTTTTCTGGGTTTTGGTATTGCTGCTGCATATCGCAATATTGGTCTTGCCGTTAAAAAGAGTCGAAATTTGTAAACGCTTTTACGGTTTTTATACATGAGAATTCAGGAGAGAATACTCAAATTTGTGACGCGAACGAACTGGGTGCTGCTGGTAGTAGCGAGTGCACTCGGCCTGGCGTTTCTGCCCATTGATTTTGCCAAAGGCATCCTTTACGGCGGCCTGATCGTGACCATCAATTTTCACCTGTTGTCCCGGACGCTGAAAAAGGCGTTGGCGCCACCCCATCTCTCATCCCACAATGTCGTTCTGGCGAAATATTATTTCCGATTCTTTGTGAGCGGTATCATTCTGTTGTTTCTCATCCAAGGGCACTATGTAGCACCGCTTGGTCTTTTTGTCGGGCTTTCCGTCGTGGTTGCGAGCATTTTCATGGCCACGATTCTTGAAGTAAGCAAACTTTTAATGAAGGAGGCAGTCTAAGGATGGAGCATCCCTATCTCTTTTTTGTCAAGCTGTTTGAGCTTATCGGCCTGGGTCACTTCGCACATACCTATCCACATGTTATCTATTCATGGGTCGTCATGGCCATACTGATCGGTTTTGGTTTTCTTGCTGCAAAGGTCGTGACCCTGATCCCATCCAAAGGCCAAAACTTTTTTGAAATTCTCATTTCAGGCCTTGAGGAATTTGCCGTTACCATTACAGGAGAAGAAGGGCGCTGGCTCCTGCCCATCATCGCGACGATTTTCTTCTATATCGCCGCATGCAACCTGATCGGCCTGGTACCTGGTTTTTTCCCCCCCACAGCCAGTTTGAATACGACCCTGTCCTGTGCTTTGACGGTGGTTGTCTTTACCCATGTTATCGGCATCAAATATCACGGTGCCGGTTACGTCAAACATTTTCTGGGACCTGTCTGGTGGATGATTCCTATTATTTTACCGATTGAGCTCATCGGTCACCTGGCCAGAGTGCTGTCTCTATCTTTCCGACTTTTCGGCAACATGATGGGTCATGAACTGGTGCTGGGAATACTCTTTGTTCTTGCCGGTGCCTTTTTTGCGCCCCTGCCGATCATGGCCCTCGGCATTTTCGTGGCGTTGGTGCAGGCGTTTGTGTTTTTCCTGCTTTCGGTGATGTACTTTACGTCCGCCATGGAGCACGCGCATTAATCTGAAACAAACGGATCAGCTATTCGACTTTAAAAGCGACAATGTCGTGTATGATAAAATCGCGCAGCGATTTTATGGATAATGGAAGAAGCGAATCATTAATTCTTAACAAGGAGGTAGAGCAAGTATGGAAGCAACTGCATTAAGTTTTTTTATCGCCTGTGTAACGGCAGCCGGATTCGGAATCGCCATTGCAGCCTTTGGCTGTGGTATTGGACAGGGCATTGGATTGAAAGCTGCCGTGGAAGGTATTGCCAGAAATCCCGAATCTTCCGGTAAGGTTACGGTTACGCTGCTGATCGGTCTGGCCATGATCGAATCGCTCTGTATTTACGCGCTGGTCGTTGCCTTGATCCTTATTTATGCGCATCCCCAAGCGGGTGCCATAGCAGGTCTGCTGGGTCACTAAATAGGTACCGATAAAAAAGGCCGCGCTATAAACGCGCGGCCTTTTTTTTAGGCTATAGGCTGTTAGACTATAGGCCGCTAACAACCTAACAGCCTAATAGTCTACAGCCTTATGTTTTCCCCTCAGACCCTGCATACTTGTTTATTGAGTTCCTTGAGTTCGTTGTGTTTATTGAGTTGTCCCCGGCAAAGAGTATTCAGCTCTCAACACATCCCCTGTTCCATCAACCCAATGAACACAAGAAACGCAACAAACTCAAAGAACACTATTCCCCCTCGAACCCTTCTTTTAGCTTCTCCCTTAAATATTGCCCTGTATAGGAGCCCTTGACCATTGTCAGTTCTTCGGGAGTTCCACAACCTACGATTTCGCCGCCGTCATCTCCGCCTTCCGGTCCAAGATCGATGATGTAGTCTGCCGTTTTGATGACGTCCAGATTGTGTTCGATCACGACGACCGTGTTCCCGGTATCCACAAACCGGTCCAGCACCTTCAGCAGATTGCGAATATCTTCGCTATGCAGACCGGTGGTGGGTTCGTCAAGGATATACAGGGTGCGACCGGTCCCTTTTTTGCTCAGTTCCTTTGCCAGTTTTACCCGTTGTGCTTCTCCTCCGGACAGTGTTGTGGCAGGCTGGCCGAGCCGGATGTAGCCAAGACCCACGTCAGCAAGGGTTTGAAGCTTTGTGCGAATGTTAACGATTTTATCAAAAAAGCCAAGAGACTGGGTAACCGTCATATTGAGTACATCGACAATGTTTTGCCCCTTGTAACGAACTTCAAGGGTTTCACGATTGTAGCGCATCCCCCGGCAGGCGTCGCACATCACATGCAGGTCAGGCAGGAAGTGCATTTCAATTTTAATGATGCCGTCCCCGCTGCAGGCTTCGCACCTTCCTCCTTTGACATTGAAGCTGAATCGTCCTGGTTTGTAACCTCTCATCCGGGATTCCGGTGTCTTGGAAAAAAGTTCCCGAATGAAAGTGAATAAACCCGTGTAGGTTGCCGGATTCGACCGTGGCGTCCTGCCGATGGCCGACTGGTCTATATGGATCACCTTGTCGATATGCTCCAGGCCTGTGAGTTGTCTGAATCTGCCGGCCCTGATTTGTTTATGGTAAAGCCTTTGGGAGAGTGCGCGAAAGAGCGTTTCCAGGACTAGAGAGGACTTCCCGGATCCGGAGACGCCGGTGACACAGATCAATCGTCCCAGCGGGAACATTACATCAATACTTTTAAGATTGTTCTGGGTAGCGCCTATAATGCCAAGGAAAGTCCCATGACCTGTCCGTCTGTGCATGGGTACGCTAATTGTTTTTTTGCCGGACATATAGCGACCGGTCAAAGAAGTCTCCGACAACATGAGATCTTCGGGCGTTCCGGTAAATACGATGTTTCCACCCTGGACACCTGCACCGGGCCCCATGTCAACCACGTGGTCGGCTCGACGTATGGTCTCCTCGTCATGTTCTACAACTACGACAGTGTTGCCGAGATCGCGCATTTTTGAAAGTGCAGACAGCAGTTGCTGATTGTCTCTCTGGTGGAGGCCGATACTTGGTTCGTCCAGCACATACAAAACACCGGTTAATTTTGACCCGATCTGCGTGGCGAGTCGAATTCGCTGACTTTCACCACCCGAGAGGGTGTTGGCAGTCCTGTCGAGTGTGAGATAGGGGAGACCCACGTTGGCGAGAAACCCGAGTCTTTCTTTTATCTCCCTGAGGATGCGGTCTGAAATGATCGCTTTTTTACCGGTGAGTATCAATGTCTGGAAAAAAAGCAGGGCGTTTTCAACCGAAAGAGAAGTGATGTCGAAAATGGTTTTATCACCGATTTTAACGGAGCGTCCGGCGCGGTTCAATTTAGCGCCTTTGCATTCGGAGCACGGGCGGAAGTTCATGTATAGTTTGATGTCTTCGCGTGACCAGCTGGAATCGGTCTCCCTATAACGCCGTTCGAGATTCGGTATGATCCCTTCATAGGCCTTGTGGTAAGAGAATCTGCGGTTGTTTCTCTCAAAATAGAAGGGAATTTGTTCGTCTCCGGAACCGAACAACAGTACCTGCTTGAAATGGTCGGGAAGATCGACAAAAGGGGTGTAGATATCCGCCCGGTAGTATGTGGTCAGGGAATCCAGGAATTCGGCGAAATGGACCGAACTCCGATTGGCCCACAGCGCAACAGCACCCTGGCGCAACGACAGGGATGGATTTGGAACAATCAGATCAGGATCAAATTCACTTGTCACACCCAGACCATCACATTTTGGACAGGCTCCCTGGGGTGAATTGAAGGAAAAGCTGGCGGGTGTAAAATCCGGGTAATGGATGCCGCAATTCAGACAGACAGGTGTTTCACTGTAAAGAATCGGCAGACTATCGATAACGTCGATGGTTACCCGTCCGCCGGACAGGGACGCGGCAAGTTCCAGAGAGTCTGCCAGTCGGTTTCGAATGTTTTCTTTGATCACCAGGCGGTCTACAACCACGTCGATAGTGTGTCGTTGCGTCGATTTCAATATTTCCACCTGTTCGATATCAAAGATGTCACCGTCTACGCGGACACGGGCGAAACCTTCTTTTCGCAGCTGTTTTATCAGCTTTTCATGGGTTCCCGTCTGGTTCAATACCACCGGTGAGAGAACCATGGTCCGGGAATTCTCTGGTAGTTCCATGACCTGGTCAACGATCTGGTCGAGGGTCTGGGAAGAGATTGGTTGGCCGCATTCATGACAATGGGGTGTTCCAACACGGGCAAAAAGCAGCCGAAAATAGTCATAAATTTCGGTGATGGTGCCCACGGTTGATCTGGGGTTGTGGCTTCCGGTTTTTTGTTCGATAGCGATGGCTGGTGACAGTCCTTCAATGGAATCGATGGCTGGTTTTTCCATTCGTTCTAGAAATTGCCGGGCATATGTGGAAAGAGATTCCACATATCGTCGCTGGCCCTCAGCATAGAGGGTGTCAAAAGCCAGGGAGGATTTTCCGGAACCTGAAAGACCGGTAATGACAATGAGTTTGTTTCCCGGCAGCACGAGGTCGATGTTTTTAAGATTGTGCTGTCTTGCCCCCTGAATGATAATATCCATAAGTCGTTCTCAAGTTGTGCTGGAATAAGATTAAACCGGCCTATAAGTGAAAAGAAAGTGCGTATTGCGGTCGGCGGCCGATCGACAATCCCCGTGCGACCGTGAAAAACTCGTTCTAAAGTGACTGTAATACCGAACAGGGCCAAATTTTAAATAGAGTTGCCATTCAAACAACCGAATTCGATGTTTTGAAGGAATCATCATGCTGTTCGGTATAACAGGCACTAAAGACCTCAGACAGTTTCACGATCACACAGGGATTACCCATCGACCTTAGAAAGAAATAGCGACAACGTCGCGTCAAATAAATTTGTAAAACAAATTTATCTATACTAGATTCTCCGACAAAAACATAGGGCCGAAAACAGGATTGGAGAACCTTGCATTTCCCCGAGACAGGCGAAAAAACGATGTCCATAAAAGCGACGAAGTCGCGCTCTATAAATTTGTAAAACGAATTTATTTGGATAGCGCCATGAAATGATTAAGCTTTTGCCGGGTTGGTATCAGATGATTTTTCAGTGTTAAATTTCGGGTGAAATTAATTTAAAAATAAGAGATAATGGAAGATATTAGGTGTAAACAAGAGTTATGAGAATTGTTGAAAAATTGTTCATAACTCTGGATATGCCTAAAATACTTAAAGAAATATTGCAAATACAAAGCACTGTAGATCAGGGAATTAGCAGGCGCTATAGTATTATACATTGTATAATCAATTAGATAGAATGAAGCAAAATTTTCTGGTACGGCTATTTTATGAATCGCCTTCATTCGGTTTGACAATCAATGCCCGGTACCTTAAAAAGCATTCAACGGTTGATGATATCGATCTTATCCGGTTTTAATTCAAAAAAACCAATTAATATCGTTGTTTTACCTTTTTCATTAATCCTGAATTAATCATTGTTTTATAGAATCAAATCGACGAGATAACCGGTATTTATGGAAGCTGTCTGGAACGAGATAAAATCTGCCATCAAGGAAAAAATTCCTGGCCATTGCTATAAAATGTGGATCGAGCCCATCGCATTCGACAAGACAACCGAAGACGGCGTGTTCCTGTCCTGCCCCAATCAGTTTTACAGAAAACGGATTCTCACCAACTATGCAGATTTAATGGAAACTGAAGTGAACCGGGTACTGGGAAAGTCGTACAAGCTATTTCTGGATGTGCGCAAGCAGGCAAAGGGATCTTTGGCAGGTGCATCACCGGCACAACACCAGATGCTGCTTCCGAGTATCCATTCGAAAATGTACAGTGGCAGGATGCTGAGACGGAATTTTACCTTTGACCAGTTTGTCGTTGGAAAGAATAATGGCTTGGCCTATTCAGCAGCACTCTCCCTGGCATCCAGGAAATCGAGCCAACAAAACTCCGTGTTCCTTCTGTCCAAGACCGGTAACGGGAAAAGTCATCTTTCCCAGGCTGTGGGGCATCATATCCTGTCGGCCTTTCCCACCGAGCGGGTATTTTATATCACGGCCGAGGATTTTACCAATGAGATGACCTACTCATTTCAAAACAACTCCATCGGAAAATTCAAAGAGAAATATCAGAATCAATGTGATGTTTTACTCATGGAGGACGTACACTACCTGAGTGGCAAGGGCCGAACTCAGCAGGAGTTGGCGCTGGTGCTGGACACGCTGTTTGAAGCGGATAAAAAAATTATTTTTTCAAGTTGCTACCTACCTGGTGACATACCGAAGCTGGACGAGAAATTGCGTTCCCGGCTTGGCTACGGCCTTATTTCTACTATCAAAACGCCAGGCTACAAAACACGGGTGAAGATTCTCCAGAAAAAATCGGCCGTAAACGGGTGTAAATTACCTCAGGAAGTGATGCACTATCTGGCTGATGCGCTTGCCGAGAACGTCCGGCAACTGGAAAGCGGCCTCATCGGTGTGGCGGCTAAATCATCCTTGCTGGGTATGGGTATCGATTTGAATCTGGCAGAGAGCGTTGTCAAGAATATTGTTCGACAGCGTAAAACCATTACCGTCGCTGTCATTAAAAAGCTTGTTTGCGAACAGTATAAGGTAAACCAGAATGATCTGGTATCCCGGTCACGAAAACAGCGTATTCTTAAACCGAGGCAGGTGGCCATTTATCTTTCCAGGCGATACACCGACCAACCCTTGCAGGCCATTGGTAAGAGTTTCAATCGGTATCACGCAACCGCTCTACACGCTATCGGGTGTGTTGAGCGCGAGTTGAAGCATAACGCCCCCCTCAAACAGCATGTGAAATATCTCAGCAAGAAACTTGAATCCGGTAACTTCTAACCCACATTTTTCACCCTTAAAAAAACAAAAAGCCTCGACTGATTCAGTCGGGGCTTTTTGTTTTTCATTCCCTAAAATTGACATTGCCGCATCATATAAAAATGCACAGCAATTTTATTATTGGATCTTGATGAACGTGCTGTTGGATGCCACGATGTCCTCGATGAATTCCATACGCACATTCTGGTGATATGCGATGACACAGCGCAGCTTCAATGCACATTTAGAGCAAACTTCGTCGGTGGCATCATAATCGCCGACACATCCCACCTGATCGTCCAGC
This sequence comes from Deltaproteobacteria bacterium, assembly GCA_003647375.1. Next base: position 9,455 of record QMMS01000039.1, on the reverse strand, counting down.
GGCTCCAATTCCATAACTATTTTATCCATTTTGGTTCCTTATAAAATCATGAAATGAATTTAATTTTGTAACGATATTATATCAACCTAAAATGAGTGTTTCAGAATTTTGAAACGCTCAATTCAGGTTGAGTAATGATAGCATCTCAGCATGTATATTTCCGTTTGTAGCCAGAATTTCCTTCTTGTCGATGGTAAATGGATTATTGGCAAAATCGGTTACGACTGCACCGGCTTCCGAAGCGATCAGCACGGCTGCAGCCGTATCCCACGGGTGGAGATTTTGTTCCCAGAAACCATCAAAACGACCACAGGCCAACGCGCATACATCGACAGCAGCAGACCCAAGTCTGCGGATGCCCTGGGCAGCTCTCAGACAATTTTCCAGCCGGTCCGTGATGGTATCGAATATCGACAATAGATCATAGGGGAAACCCGTGGCAAGCAGGCTTTCTTGCATAACCCGGGTGTCGGAAACCTGGATGGGATGGTTATTCAGGAAGGCTCCCTCACCGGCAATAGCCGAGAACAACTCTCCTGTGACCGGGTTGAAGACAATTCCCATGATCGTTGTCTCCTTGAATGCATAGGCAATTGAAATCGAAAAAACCGGCACTTGGTGTGCAAAATTGACCGTACCGTCCAGGGGGTCGATGATCCATTGGTGATCCACGTCACATTGATCCAGGCCGCTCTCTTCTGCCAGGATCGAGTGTTCCGGAAAAGCTTCACGTATGATTCCGATAATGATCTTTTCCGATGCCGTATCGGCTTCAGTGACAAGATCAACGGGGCCTTTTTTCCGGATATCGGAAATATTTCCGAAATAAGATTTCAAGACCTTGCCGCTTTCAAATGCAGCCTTGATACCAGTTTGCTTGATTAAGTTCATATCCATAAGTGAGACCGTTATAGGTGATCTGAAGCGGATGTCAAGCTTCTTTTGGGTTATACGCTTAAATGATTTTTAAAGGGGGTAAAACAAGAAGGGTCCCGGGGTTCGAGGGTTCGAGGGTTCGAGGGTAACCGAAAGCGATAAGTGATAGGCAGCTAATAGCCTATGGCTTAAACACCTAATAAGCTATTGAGGGTCCGAGGGTAGTCAAAAGCTAAGGGCTGATAGCTATTAGCCACCCTCCAACCCTCGTATCACCCTTGTATCCCCCTCGAACTCTTATTTTAGCTCCTCCCCATCCTCGCTTCCAGGTTTTCAATCAACGGTCTCAGGGTAGAGGCTTCCCGGGCGGATATGGAAAAACCGTTGTATATCCGACTTAATCGATTCCGCTCTTGCACGGGCACCAGGTCCTTCTTGTTCAGCACCCGTACCAGGGGGATCTGTTGCAATGCCAGGTCTGACAGGAGGTTTTCCACGGATTCAATCTGTTCTGGGTGCCGTGGGTTGCTCATGTCGATTACGTGCAGCAGGATGTCGGCACTCTCGAGTTCTTCCAAAGTGGCTCTGAAAGCGACCAGGAGGTCTTCAGGCAGGTTTTTGATGAATCCCACCGTATCGGTGATGATAACCTCTGTGTCGCGAGGGAATCTGAGACGCCGGCTGGAAGGATCCAGGGTGGCAAAAAGTCGTTTCTCCACCAGGACATGGCTGTGTGTGAGGGTATTGAGAAGGGTTGATTTCCCGGCATTGGTATAGCCGATAATGGAAATGACCGGCAGGGCTTTCTTGGCGCGCTTAGCCTTTTGCTGCCGGCGATGTTTTCTGACATTCAGCAGGGCTTTTTCCAGTTGAACGATTTTGTCCCTTATGCGCCTGCGGTTGATTTCCAGCTTGGTCTCGCCGGGGCCCCTTCCGCCTATACCACCGGTCAAGCGTGACATGGCTGTATTTTTGGTAATGAGCCTTGGCAGCAGGTATTTGAGCTGGGCCAGTTCCACCTGGAGTTTTCCCTCCCGGGTCTGGGCCCTTTGGGCAAAAATGTCAAGGATCAGCTGGGTCCGATCGATGACTTTGAGGTCGATCTGGTCAGTGATGGAACGGATTTGAGAGGGATTGAGTTCCTGGTCGAAAACAAGCAGTGTGGCACCTTTCTGGAGGGCTGTAATGACAAGACTTTTCAGTTTTCCCGATCCCATCAAAAACCGGCTGTCTATTTTCCGGCGATATTGCAGGAGACTGCCGACGGTCTGGATGCCGCTTGAGGATACCAGCTCCGAAAGTTCGTCCAGTGAGTCGCCGGCATCCTGTTTGGACGCAGTAGAGACGCTGATGAGAAGGGCCCGTTCTGTATTCTTGCCTGCCGTGTGCAATGGGGTAATGCGGGAAAGCTCTTCCTCGATGGACTGAATCAGCTCTACACATCCGATATCGGTCTTTCCGGGTGCCAGCGATACGGGAATCGTCGTTGGTTGGCCTGTATTTTTAGGCAGGATATGGCTCATGATAACCTGTTTGGGAAGACCGTCCCTGCCGACTTGCACCACTGTCATAAGATCCAGGCGCAGCATGGCAAGATCCGTGAGATCATCGGTGGTCAATGGTTCGCTATCCAGATGGGTGTGAACACAGCGGATGCCCCTCAGGCGCCCGGGTGCAGATCGGTATTCCGGAGTGTCGGGGATCATGATTTCATTGTGGTTTCCCACAATCACATAGGGAATTTTTCCCTTGCGATCGATGAGAAGCCCGATCTGTCGATTGATGTCGAGGGACAGGCGGCTGATGTCCCGGGCGAGTTCCGGTGTGATGATGAATTCCGGTGGGGTTTTTCTCCGATAGAGATTTTCAATTTTACGGACCTGGCTTGTCTTGAGTCCTTTTGTGTTGCCGAATATTTTTTTCATAAAATCATAGACGGTTTGTATCCCAACAACTTTAAGTCTGTGTAACTTTAAAGCATTGAGCGCCGATGCTTCACTTCGTGTCACTTGAACCCTGAATAAGGATCAGTTCCTTGGAGATGATTCTTATTTCTGTATATATTTATCCTCTGCCAGATTTTCGAAACGCGTATAGGTGTTCAAAAATGCCAGTTTGATTTCGCCGGTGGGGCCGTTGCGCTGTTTTTTCAGCAGTAATTCCGCTGTCCCTTTGTTGGGGTTGTTTTCATCCCGGTTGTAGACCTCGTCCCTGTAAATGAATGCCACCACGTCGGCATCCTGTTCAAGGGCTCCGGACTCCCTGAGATCCGACAACTGGGGCCGCTTGTCCTGGCGTTCTTCGAGTTTCCGGTTCAGCTGGGACAGAGCCATGACCGGCAGGCTCAGCTCTTTGGCAAGGGCCTTAAGGCTTCTGGACATTTCCGATATTTCGAGATCTCTTCGTTCAGACGATGAGCTCGATTTCATGAGCTGCAGGTAGTCAATGATTATGAGGCCGATGTTCTTGTCCATTTTTAGCCGTCGGGCTTTGGCGCGAATGCCCATGGTAGATATGTCGGGCGAATCATCGATGAAAATAGGTGCTTCGGAAAGAACTTCGGCTGCGCTGGTCAGGTTAACCCAATCCTCCCTGCTGAAGAATCCACTTCGCAGGCGGGATGAGTCGATTCTCGCTTCTGCACACAGCAGGCGCATGGAGAGCTGTTCCCGTGACATTTCGATGGAGAATACCGCTACGGGAATATTTGCATCCACGGCGACATTCCTGGCGATGTTGAGAGCCAGCGCGGTTTTTCCCATGCTGGGTCGGCCGGCCAGGATGACGAGGTCCGAATTCTGGAGTCCGGAAGTGAGGTTGTCGAGGCGACTGTATCCGGTGGGTACACCGGTAATGAGCGACTTGTTGCCTTGCCGTTCCTCGAGTGCGTCGATATTTTTCTGGACCAGGGATGACAGGGAGTAGAAAGACTGCCGACTTTCATTGCCGGATATTTCGAAAACAGCCTTTTCGGCAAAGTCGATTATATCTTCCACATCGCCCCGGTCTTCGTAGCAGCGCTTGGTGATGGTGTTGGCCTTGAGGATCAATTGCCTCAGTGAGGACTTGTCATGAATGATTTTGGCATAGTGCTGGGCATTCACGGCCACAGGTGCCGTGTCCACAAGCTTAACCAGATAGGTGGCGCCACCGATGGCCTCGAGATCTCCCTTTTCCTTGAGAAGGTTGGTAAGGGTCACAAGGTCGATGGGCTCATTTTTTTGAAAAAGATCGATGATGCCCGCAAAAATCTTTTGATGCGTCGAGCGGTAGAAGTCTTCCGGAATCAGTTTTTCAAGGACATCGTACAGGGTGCTGTTGTCCAGCATCACCGCGCTGAGAAGCGACTCTTCTGCTTCCAGATTCTGGGGTGGAATGGTGTGGATGGATGCGTTTTTGTCCATAAGGTCAATCAAAAGGATGTTAATTCGGAATTAGGTTAGCACACATACCAGGATGAAATCAAGAAAGCAAAACGCAATAAGCGACAAGCTTTAAGCGGTGAGCCGCCTACCGAGCAGAGGCAGGGAAGCATTATGGTTTTTAACAGCTTAAAGCTTATTACTTATAGCTAAAAATAGCGACGCAGTCGCGTCCGATAAAATCGTTATACGATTTTATTCGGGCACTACTTCCAGCGTAATTTCCGGCTCCACTTCTTTATATACCCGAATGGGAATCTTGTGTGTCCCAATGGTTTTGATGGGCTCGCTCATGAGAACCATGCGTTTTTCCACCGTAACACCTTCCGCGGCAAGAGCCTTGATGACGTCGCGCACCCCAATAGAGCCATAGAGACGGTCTTCTTCGCTCACCTTGGCGGCGATTTTACATGATACGCCCTCAAGGCTGGTCGCCATCTCCTCTGCAATCTTCTTTTCCTTGGCGATCTGCAGATCGAATTTGGTTTTTTGCTGCTCCAGCATGCGCCGGTTTTGAGGTGTGGCCGGAACTGCTTTTTGCTGCGGCAGCAGGTAGTTGCGTGCAAATCCCTTGGCGACGTCCACTTCGCTTCCGATAATGCCCAGAGAATCGATGGTTTCCTTTAAAATAACCTTCATGTGTTAACCTCCAAAAAAGAAAATTGAACCGCGATTTTCTTTTTTAAGTTTGATTATTCCTTTCTGTTTGTCAGAAAGCACCCGGTAATCAAGGCAGCAGGGAACAATCTAAAATCAATTTAATGTCCTTATAAGAACAAATTCATTACGTTACAGTAAAAATAAACAGTCTGCAATGCACCAGAAGCGACAACGTCACCTAAAATAAAATCGCTACTGCGATTTTATTTTCCTGAAATTGAGCCACATATCGAACAGTCCCAGGCCGATGACAACCAGCAGAATGATCTGTTGAATGGCGATAAGGCTGTAGAAAAAAATCCTCAGTGGCCTGGGAAACTGTTTTTTTTCAAAGAAAAAAGATACAATGGCAATGCCTTGAAAAAAATAGATCATCAGCAGTACCAGCAGGCCGTTTATGCCAATGATCTTGAGCGTGCTGCCCGGCAGCATGAGAAGCCCGCCGCACCCGATCAGCACCCACACAAGATAATCAGGGGCTTTCCACAGGTTCAGCACACCGAACGCTGGAAAAAAGAGGCCCCGGCGCTTCAGAAGTGGTCTGGCCATGAGCAGATTGGACCATGTTACCATTAAAAAAGATACTGTTATCATGGCCGGGATGATGCGAATCAAGCCATATTGTATCTGGTCCAGTGATGTCGAAAACTTATGGATGAATTCTTCCGACGCCCCCATGCCACGGTAGAGCGCAACCGTCATTTCAAGATTTTGGGCAATATACGTCGATACAAGGCTGTAGATGCTGGTGGCTGACATGTTGCTGTAAAGCACGAGCCCCACAGCGCCGGTCAGCAGGACCCCGCCACAAGCGTATAGAACGGTCTTTTCAACCGAAAGATTCATTTCAAAAAGCTCACTCAGTAAAAAGCCGAGGAAGAGCATTTCCAGAAAGAACACCACATCGATGGATATGCCCCCTGCCAGAACCACCAGTATCGTCATGGCCGTTCCCGGTACAATGAGGCCCGTCTTTCGACCCAGCTTGGAACGATAGAACAGAACCGGGAGCGGGAGAAGCAGGGAGCAGAAAAATCCGATAATCGGCATGTAAACCGACACGGTGATGATGGCCATTGTTATTACCACACCGGTCAATATATCTCTGGATATTTCCCTGGTAAAGGTTTGCGACACGCGCTTGCTCCAAAAGACCTTTTTGAAATGGCTTCTATAAATCTAATGTACCGACATACGGTAGCAACGCAATGGTCCGGGCCCGCTTGATGGCATGGGTCAATACGCGCTGATGCTTGGAGCAGGTACCGGAAATTCTTCTGGGAATGATTTTGCCCCGTTCGGTAATAAAATATTTTAACAGCTTCTGATCCTTGTAGTCGATATTGATCTTGCTGTCAGCACAGAAACGACACACTTTTCTGCGATGGAAGACTCGTCTTTTTTTCTTTACGTTACTATTGTTCCGCGTCTGTCTATGATAGGCTGCCATTTATCTACTCCTTAGGGGTTTCTGCTGATTCGGTGGGTTCTTCTTCAAGGACCGGGGTCCCTTCGGGTTCCGGTGCAGCTTCACTTGCTTTTTCTTTGACCTCAGGAGCTGCTTCTACGGCTTCTTCGACCTTAGGAGCTGCTTCTACGGTTTCTTCCGCTGCCGCTTTGGTTGCTACTTCTTCAACCTCAGGGATTACCTCTGCTGCTGCTTCTACTACCGCTTCAACCTCTGGAGCTGTTTCGGCAACAGCTTCTTCGGCTTCAGGTGCAGCTTCGGGCGTTGTCGCAGCTTCGGCTTCCGCAGCGGCCGCTGCCGCCTTTGTGGCTGCCTGTTTGGTTTTTTCTTCTTCCGCTGCTTTGGCAACTGCTTCGGCTTTCTGGGCTTCTTTTTCAGCCATTTCAGTCTTGATGGCTTCCACGTCCGCCTCTTTATCCAGCAGAACCGTCATGTACTTGAGAATCCGGTCGTCGATGCGGAAGAAACGCTCCATTTCATCAACCAGATCGCCGAAACCACAGAAATTAACCTGCGCGTAAAAGCCGCGCGGCTTTTTCTTGATTTCATAGGCCAGTTTTTTCTGACCCCATTCATTGATGTCGATCAGGAAACCTTTGTACTGAGGAATGAGTTCTTTGAGTCTGCCAAATACCGGTGAGCGCTCGTCTTCTGACAGGTCAGAATCGAGGATAACGATCTGTTCGTACCTTCTCATACTACCTCCTTGTGGATATTCCCTGAAATTTTCACGAGCCTGAGACTTTCATGTGCTGCGTTACTGAAGATTCGAAGTAGCTAGACTACGTCTTCATCTTCAGATGCCTTGCCTATGCAAGTCTCACACCCATTTAAATTTCAGGTGGTTAGCCCCGACCAAAAAGGTAATGCGTATCATGAGAGGGATACACCGGAGCAAGGATTATGTCGGTTTCGACTCCAAGGGAATCGAAACGCTATATATATGGGGTTGGAAATACCTTTGTCAAGTTTAAATTTGAAATCAAATTTAAACCTTGAATTGAGCGATTTTTCCCGAAGAGATGTGCCGAGATCTTGATGGAGGAGGGTTCGCAAAAAACGTAGGCATACCAATGGATCTGTCGAGGCTTTTTTCGAACCCTTGATCCGCAAGAGATTGGTGCAGCTCGAGAGAAAAATCGCTCAGTTCAGGTTAAGCTATAGCGGCTTGCGCCGCTTTGCAATTCTATTTCTAATTTCGGTGAAGATGCCAAATCACACCCACGGTATAATTGCCATTGTAGGGGTGCCCCTTGTGGGTACCCGAAAGACCGTCGGTAATTCGTCAAAACGGGCAGGCACAAGGCCAGCCCCTACAGGATTAGGGGATATCAGACCCAACAAGACTGGTAGCTACAGAATAATCACCACCAACCAAACCTTGCCATGATAGCTCTTTACGTGGTACCGTGGGGATAACCAACGCATATCGGCAATAATTTTGTTGGGTTTGATATTGTAAACAAAATTAAAATTCAGAGGTCAATAATGATTGACAAACGAAGCGGCAAAGATCGTAGGGTCAATAAAGATAGAAGAAGTTTCATCGATAGACGTACAAAATGAAATATAGATTATAATAGCAATCTTTTAAAGAGCACAAGCAGGCTCAAAACATTCCTGTTCCAACAATTCCTTAAACACAACTATCTGAACGAAAGGGATGCCCAAATGAATGATATCAGCCAGCAATTCCAGGGATGGTTGGTCCAGATACGCAGAGATTTTCACATGCATCCGGAAACGGCTTATGAAGAGGTGCGGACCACAGACCGCATTGCTGCCATTTTGACCGAATTGGGTCTGGAGGTTCGGCGTTTTGAAGATATGACCGGTGTAGTGGGCCTATTGCGGTCAGGAAAGGATGGACCCACTGTTGGACTCAGGGCGGATATAGACGCACTGAAACTCCGGGAGCTCACCGACGTTTCCTACAAATCCAGGAACGATGGCAAGATGCATGCCTGCGGCCACGACGCCCACGTAACGATTATGCTTGGTGTGGCCAAACACCTGGTCGAAACCGGCCTTGGTAAAACCTTGCAGGGAAACGTCAAATTTTTCTTCCAACCGGCCGAAGAGGGCGGCGCGGGAGCCAAAAAGATGATTGACCGTGGGGTATTAGAAAATCCGGAAGTGGGCGCAATCATGGCCGGCCATATGCTACCCGATATGGAGTTGGGCCACATTGGCGTCTTTGAGGGTCAAAGTCATGCTTCCGCCGATAGATTTAGACTGACCATCACTGGCAAAGGGGGGCATGGAGGCCGCCCCCATCAGGTTCGCGACCCCATTATCGCCGGCGCGCACTGGATCACCGCTGTCCAGTCCGCCGCCGCGAGAAGTGTCGACCCGGTGGATTCTGCCGTAATCACGGTCGGGAGCATCCACGGCGGTGAGGCCTCCAATGTCGTCCCCCGCGATGTCATATTGAACGGCACCACCAGGGCCATCGGCGAAGGTGTACGCGAACGGATCCGTGAACGGATGCAGGGGATCACCCGGGGCGTTGAAGAAGCTTTTGAAGTGCAGTGCGATCTGAAATTTGATGACGGATATCCGGCGGTTTTTAACGACGCCGGCATCTCTCGGCTGCTTTATGATACAGCCATCGATCTTTTCGGGGCACACAAAGTCCAGTATATGCGACCCAGCACAGGAGCTGAGGATTTCGCATTTTTTGCCCAGCAGAAGCCAAGTGCCATTATCCGATTGGGCTGCGGCCGTCCCGGCCAGGATTTCAGTCCGCTCCACTCACCCTTTTTTGATATCGATGAGCGGATTCTCGGGTTGGGGGTGGAATTGTTTACCGCGGCGGTCCAGCGGTACTTAGGGCTCGCGCAAAAATAACTTCACCCTAAAATGAGCGTTTCAAATTTTAAGAATGTTGGATTTAGAAATAATTTCAAAGGATTTGATTCATTTAAATTCTTAAAATTTGAAACCCGTTGGGATTGCCGATCTTACCACATCTACGGCGTCAGATGCCATACCGCATAGTTCACTATAGCGGAACAGCATCTTCCTTG
>QMMS01000038.1 GCA_003647375.1 Deltaproteobacteria bacterium | reverse complement strand
GGGATTTAGAAATAATTTCAAAGGATTTGATTCATTTGAATTCTTAAAATTTGAAACCCGTTGGGATTGCCGATCTTACCGCATCTACGGCGTCAGATGCCATGCCGCATAGGCCACTATTTGGTCTTCACTCTTCAAGCTACGCCCCAACAAGAGCGGAACAGCATCTTCCTTGTAGCTGCGGCAACCTTGACAATCGCTCAATTTAGGTTAGAACAAAATCCTGGAATCAGGGTGTTTCTTTTGCCATTTGTCCCATCGGGTATCTTTGGATGAGACTTTGGGCAGCCACTGGTTAAAATACATACCTTGTATGCCCCGCAAACCTTTGGAATAAGGGTACCAGAGTGTCTCAGTCTCCTTGTCGTAAAGTACGAATGTATTCTTATAGGTCCATCCAGCGGGTGCCAACGTCAATTCCCTTTTGTCTATCGTGCGGCTGTACACAGCCGCTAAATCAACCAGGGGTCAATAACCGACAGCCACGGGTTTTCCCCCCAAATGGGTATTGGCAACCTCATGGCGTTTCATTTTTGGAACGGCATAGGCTTGAGCTTCACCTTCTTCTTCAATCCCGATGACCCTTGGATTACGATGGGATGGAATGTTGTCTTTTAAGTGGGTATCTTCAAGTGTCGAAAAAGCATTTTTGCCGATGCCATATTGAAAATTTTCAGGCTTGAACCCGATGGATTTGGCCTGGGTCACATCCCATTGCACACCGGTTCTATCCTGGATGTATACCTTTTCTCCTTTTTGAATGACGTTTGTGGCGGACAAATCAGCGACACTGAAACTGATGACGGCCAAAAAGGCCGTTATAAAGATAATATATGGTTTCATAGGATCACCTCCTAATTTATTCCGTCATTTAAAACCTGGTTCAATGGGCCAGGTCAGAGATATTTGGCTATGCAGATGGCGGTAGTTACTTAAATCCGAAGCACGAAATTCGAAATCCTAAACGGTTCGACTAGCTCACCGCCCTGAGCAAGGTCGAAGGGCAATACCGCATGATCCAAATTCGAATGATCAAAACAAGGCCTTGGAGCTACAAGTTTGACGGTCTCGTAAAAAGTCCAAAACCCCGTCATGCCTGCGAAGGAAGGCATCAAGTTTAAGCACTATGTTTGAATCATTGTCTAAACATAATGCCATTTTTCCAAAGCTCAAGTTGATAGCATTTGTCGGAATATCGTTCCGGTTTCTCCGAAAAGGCTGAAGGACTTATTCGGAACATAATTATGATAACCCCTATAAATGGCGGAGTTATATCCCAATCAATCGGAAAACAAGTACTTGACCCCTGGAACCCTCGAACCCTGGAACCCTGGAACCCTTCGGTTATTTCACACCATCCGTTCGATATCACGGATGGCATCCTTTATTTTCTTTTCGGAAACACGGGTGGCTGTTTTCAGTTCCTGGGCAAACAGGGACACTTTAAACTCTTCCAGGAGCCAGAAAAGCGCTTCCATGGCCTCCCGCTTTTCCTGGCCGGCATCTGGGGACAGATCCATTACGAGCGTATTCAGCGTGGATGCAAAGCCGGACACTGATTTTTCTCTAATGCGATCCTTTTCAAAATTGACCACAGCCCTTTCTGCACGTATCTGCATACCCTTTATGTATCGGACGATATGCGTTAGGCGCTCACTGTCATAGAGTCTGACAAAGTGACGGGGAACGAGACGCGACATATCACTTTTCAAATCAGAGAGAAACTGAATGAGGTTGCTGTTTTTGAGATTGGCCGTTTCAAGTTGATAAAGTGCTGTTCGGGCAGCATGCACGGCATTCAGAACCTGGGTTGTTTTCTCGAGCAGATCCTGGCCATTGAGGTGAATACCTTCTTTTTCCAGTTTTTTTATCCAGGAATAAAACTGCGCCTGTTTACGTATGTTTATCTGAAACTGCTCATCGATAATTTGTTGATACATTTCCTGCTCAATCGATTTGCAGCCGCCAAAATAGGTGGCCGGCTTTTTGAACACCGGTAACAGGCGAAGATTTATTTTGAGAAACTTGAGTTCCTTTGAAAGAGATTTTGTAAAGAGAAACGCAACGCCTTTTTTGTGTGATGTTATGGCCTTTGTCTTGTCAGCAAAAAGACTCAGGTAGAGATCTTTTTCGCGAATTTCGAGGCCCGGATAGAGGATCCACCGGGCATGGTGCTTACCCGTCAAGGTGATAGATTCGGGTATATCGCCAAAATCCCATTTTACAATGCCTTTTTTCTCCCACTTTTTTTTAGCCGAAACCAGTCCATCAGGATCGGGTTTTTTTGCGAGATTTTTCTTCAGGTGCGCGATGTCCCGTCCTGCCATCACAATCTTTTCATGGGAATCGGTGATGGCAATTCTCATTTTAAGATGGTCAGGAAGGGATTCTACCGGCCAGGCAACGGCAGGGATATCGACACCCACACGGGAGTAAAGAAAGCGGCTGAGGGCAGATGCCAGGGGGTTGTTGGAGCGGGGCATTTCATCGATAATGGCTTGAACGGTGGATGAAATGGGAACCAGCTTTTTTCGATACTGCTTGGGAAGTCCTTTGATGAGCGCTTCAATCTTTTCCTTGAATAGCCCCGGAATTAACCAGTCGGTCTGTTCAGGCGTGATGGCATCCGTCAATGGGGCAGGAACGTTTAAAGTTACGCCGTCGTGTTCTTTACCTGTTTCAAACTGGTATTTTAGCGGGAACGATTGCTCTCCCAATCTGATGGATTCCGGGTAATCGGCCAATTCATCAGGATCAGGATCATAGCGCATGAAGTCCTCCTGCTTCAGCATCAGGAAGTGATCACCCCCTTTTTCGTGGATGATTTTTTTCAGTGTCCGGACATCATGCACCTGGGCGAGGTTTTTTTGATAAAACCCAAAGAGGTCTTCGTCGCCCACCCGGATATCCCTGCGGCGGATGCGGCTTTCCATATCCTGAACGATCTGTTCAATTTTCAGATTGTGGGTGAGGAATGGAAAGTGGGGATCTATTTCGCCGGGGATCAAGGCCTGGCGTATGAAAAGTTCACAGGCTTCTGCGGGGTTCACACGGCCATAAGGAACCATTCGTTTTGGTACGACAATAAGGCCGTAAAGCGAGACCTGCTCATCAGCAATGACAGCACCTTGCTTGCGGGACCACCGGGCATTGAGGTAGGTGTGCCGGCATTGGTCTGCTCCCAGTTCTTCCAGCCAGCCACTATCGATATTGGCACAGGATCTGGCAAAGAGCCTTGAGGTTTCTATCATCTCGGCGGCAACGATCCAAGGACCGGGTTTATCAAAGAGTCCTGACCCGGGAAATATCATGACCTCCCTGTCCCTGGCGGCCTTGAAGTAATGTTTTTCCTTTTTCCGGGCGATATTCGATAGAAATCCACTGAGGATCGATTTGTGAATATCAATATAGCGCTGCTTAAAAGGTTCTCCCGGTGTGGATGAGACAGGACCCCTGGTTTTGTTTAACTGAAATCGGTTCTCCTTGAGGATGGAGGAAAGTTGATTGTAGATGTCCTGCCATTCCCGCATGCGTCGGAAGGAAATAAAGTTGGCTTTGCAAAACTTTTTCAAAGACTGTAAGGGCCGGTTCTTTTGGATGAGTTTCCAACAGGCATGCCAGATATTGAGAAGTGTCAGAAAATCGGATTGTGGGTCCCTGAATTGCCCATGGGCTTCATCGGCTTCGGCTTCTTTGTCCAGCGGTCTTTCTCTTGGATCCTGGATGCTCAAAGCTGAAGCAATGATGGAAATTTCACGGAGACAGTTTCGTGTGTCAGCCTCGATGATGATGCGGGAAAGCCTGGGATCGATGGGCATCTTGGCCATGATGCGGCCAATGGGAGTCAGTTCATATACAGGTAGTAAGGTGTCAGGCGTTCTTTTGGAAACAGAAGGGGATGCGTGTTGTTGGGATGAAATTTGTGCCTGTCTTTTACGGCGCTTGATAGCGCCGAGTTCCAGCAGGAGTTTGAACCCATCCTGGATACTTTTATCATGGGGCGGATCGATAAATGGAAATTGGTTTATGTCCCCAATTTTGAGAAAGAGCATTCTGAGAATAACATCGGCCAGGTTCGATCGAAGAATTTCCGGCTTGGTATAGAGGGGCCGGAGGCTGTAATCCTCTTCGGAGAAGAGCCGGATACAGACACCGTTTTCTATACGACCACAGCGCCCTTTTCTCTGGTCCGCGCTGCTTTGTGATATGGACACGACGGGGAGGGCTGTGATGCGTGACTTGGGCGTATACTGAGATATTCGGGCGAGCCCGGTATCGACTACATACCGAATGCCGGGAATGGTAATGGATGTCTCGGCAATGTTGGTGGCAACAATGATTTTTCTATTTTTGGAATGCTTGAACACGCTTTGCTGTTCGGACGCGGATAACCTGGCAAATAAGGGCATTATTTGAACATGCTTCAGTTTGCGGCCCGTAAGCATATCACAGGTCTCACGAATATCCTGTTCCGTGGGTAAAAAGGCCAAGATATCGCCACGGGAGCTTTCGCGTATCAGGTTTTCAGCGGCGTTCACGGTTAAATCGATATGGGTTGGATCTCCATTATTTTCCTTCACTGTATTGGGTGGTAGATACCGTGTTTCCACCGGGTAGGTTCTGCCTGAGACCTCGATTACCGGGGCATCGTCAAAGGCCTTTGAGAATTTCAAGGTATCGATAGTTGCCGATGTAATGATGAGTTTCAGATCTTTTCTTTTATTGAGAAGGGTTTTCAGGATTCCCAGCACAAAGTCGATATTGAGGCTTCTTTCATGGGCTTCGTCGACGATAATGGTGTCGTACATGTTCAGGTAGGGGTCTCCCTGGGTTTCAGCCAGGAGAATGCCGTCTGTCATGATCTTGATATACGTGCCGGCACTTGTCTTGTCCTTGAAGCGAATTTTATATCCAACTGATTGCCCGATACTTTCGCCTATTTCTTCCGCAATCCGGTTCGATACGGTGATAGCGGCGATTCGCCTTGGTTGTGTACAGCCGATTAATCCATCAATGCCCCTGCCGGCTTCTATACAGAACTTTGGAATCTGAGTTGTTTTGCCGGATCCGGTTTCTCCTGAAACAATGACAACCGGATTGTTTTTAATGGCCTGGATGATCTCATTTTTTTTGCTCCATATGGGCAGAGAAGGTATCTCTCCCGTAGATGGCAGGCGGTCACGCCGGCGATTTTTCATGTGAATGGACTTGTTGATATGCTTTTCAATGGTATCAAGCGTTTTTACGAGGTCCTGCTTGGCAGCTCCCCTCTTAAGCAGCTGCCGAGCTTTTCTCATACGGCGTATGGCTTGGGTACGATCTGCCGGCATGGCTTTTGGCAGAATTGAATGCAAGTGCTTCAATTGTTTATGGATATCTTTCAATGGAGTAACCATAGGAAGGTGCAAAACACGACCGATCGATAAAAATAAAAGCACCCTGTTGGCAGGCAACGGGTGCTTTTATCATAGAACCTTAGTTCAGGTTAAACTTTATTGACGTTCTTGGCTTCAGGTCCCCGATCACTCTCCTCAATTTCAAAGTCGACCTTGTCACCTTCGGAGAGAGTCTTGTATCCACTTGCTTCTATGGAAGAAAAGTGAACAAATACATCGTTGCCGTCTTCTTGACTGATGAAGCCATACCCCTTTCTATCATTGAACCATTTAACAATTCCTTGTGCCAAACCGCCAACCTCCTTTTAAGAGTATTAACATTATCCCGTGATCCAGATCGTCACTCTGGCAAAGGAGATACTCTTCAGAGCGAAATCGATCTGAGAACCAGCCGGGGGCCCTTTGGATGAGTAGTTTAAGCCCATCTTTTTGAAAACGTCAAGAAAAAATAAGGATCAACTAGAAAAGAGTTGATCCTTATTTGGAAATCATAAAATCGTTCCTACGATTTTATTGCGTTATTCGCTTCACATCGGCTGTTTTTCTCAGTTCTTCCAAATAACGTACTGTCTCGTCCTGGATCTTTTGTTGCCGTAGTATTTCTCTCAGCCTGTCTTTGATATCCTCGAACACGTAGGCGGATTTAGCTTTTTTATCATAGACTTTGATCAGGTGGAAACCGAAGCGTGTCTCCACGATATCACTTACCTCGCCCGGTTTCAGAGCAAATGCTGCGTCTGAGAAGGGTTTGACCATTTTCTTGCGGTCAAAATAACCCAGATCACCACCATTCACGTTACTTGGCCCCTCAGAATATTGCCTGGCCAGTTCGGCAAAGTCATCCCCAGCTTCTATTTTTATTTGAACCTCTTCAATTTTTTTCCGGGATGCAAGTTTTTCTTCATCGCCGGCATCCGGGGCGACTTGGATCAGGATGTGGCTGGCTTTTACTTCTTCAGGTTTTTGGAAGTACTGCGGATTGTTCTCAAAAAATATACGACTCTCCTTTTCCGATACCATCGCTTTCGGGTAGACTACCACCTCTATCAGCTTTTGGATAGCATTGGCCTGACCCACCTGAGTTCTCATCGTTTCTATGGTGATCCCCATCTCCGCCAACAGGCTTTCAAAACTTTGGCCCGCTTCAAGTTTTTGCTTTATCTGGTCAATACTGTTATCGATTTCTTCTGCATCCGTGGTGATCCCCTTTGCTTTGCTCCGCTGATAAAGGAGCTCACGGTTGATGAGTGAGTCGATGACTTTATCTCTCATTGAGCCCATCATCGATTCATCGATAGGCTGTCGCATGGCCTTGGCCTGGAATAGTATCCGTTTGATCTCTAACGCTACATCTGTTTCAGTGATGGGGATATCGTTGACAATGACGACCGTGGTGTCAGGGGTATTATCTGTCTGAGAGAGGGCGTCACTCGCGATGAATGCGAACAAAGTCGTCATCAGGGTGATCGAGTTAAAAAGAAATGGCTTAAACTTCATCTCATGTGTCCTTTCAGAAATTTTTATCAAATGGTTCCCACCATTTTATGGCGAAAACTGCATGTATCGTCAATGGGATGCAATTGCAAGCGGATTTGTCTAAGGATGATGGGAAGCGTGGTCGGCGGGTCCTTGGGGCTCGCGCAAAAATAACTTAACATTTTATGCGCCCACGCATCCCGCATGGCGGCGTTGCGAAAGCTCGGAATATGCCAGATATTCCTGCTCTTTCGCGCCTTGCCAACCGGGCGCCTGAACACCTAAAATCTGTCAATTTATTTTTGTGCGAGCCCTTAACTCATAAGATAAAAACCCATGACAGGATCATAGAGGTCGGCATCTCTGAATGCAGCTCCGAAGTAGGGGCTGTCGGCATTTCGAATTACAACGGTTTTTTGCATGGGTGTCTGTTTACTGTCGTCCAACTTGAATTCTAAATTAAGGAGATGGCCGGTTTTTAAATCTCGACCGACATCCAGCTTCAACTTCACACCGCCGGCAGATATATCAGTGATCGTCATTTTTCCTCTGTCCATTTCCTCCCCGTCAACGATGTACTTGTATATACCCTTCAGGTTGGCCCCTTTTCGATATTGTTTTCGCTTCTCCAGGATAGAGGTCCATTTATTTCCACAGGTACATTTTGACTTTACCTTGACGGTTTTATCCATCTGCGCATATTTGCTGACATCCACCGTCAGGTCTTTTTTACAATGTGGGCAGATAAACGTGGCCATATTCGTGCTTGTAATATAAACTCTTTCTACCATGTGAGTATTCCCTATTTATCCCATCGGCTCATGATATAAAATCTTGACAATTTTGGGTTTGTAGGCATCATTTTTTCCTAATGTATTCGCTTTTGAGCGGATCACCACAAAGGATAGGAACAATGAGAGAAATCCTGATACAGCAGATAATAGAGAGACATTCATACCGATTTTCAATGCCAACCAATGGCCGAGAATTGCCCCCGTCAACATGAATCCTACCGGGAGCAGGTAGAGCAGAAAGCAGGCTTTCATAAGGGAGGCCGTCTCAAAATGGAGTAAAATCCGGTCCCCTTCCCGGGCGCCTGCACCATTGATTGCATCTACTTCCATGACTTTTCCCGTTTCTGTTACGTGGCAGGAATCCCTGGCTGTACAGGCTTTACATGAACTTGATTTGGTTGTCTTGACCCGTGCAATTGTGTCACGGGTATGGATGACGATACCTTCTTCGGTAGCCAATGTTGTCCTCTTAGGCGTTATTAGTGCCTGTTTTTTCGTAGCAGATCAGGCCGCATTGCAGGCACCTTTCAGCTTCTCTTTGGGCCTTCTTTTCGGTGAAGCCTTTTTCGATCTCTGCATTCATTAAGCGCTCCGGGGTGTCGGCTAAGGGCATGATGGTGCGTGAAATCTGTTCCACGCGTTCTATTTCGTTAACGTTTTGAATCACGGTCGTCAAGGTAAGCACATTGTCCGGATGCGACAGAGGGATACCATAGATGACATTGTGGATGGAGGCAGCCGCTCTTCTGCCTGCACCGATCGCCTTGATGGCGCCGCTGTAGTCGCTAAGGACGTCACCTTCAGCTATCAACCCCACCTCACTGTTGTAATGGGGATGCTTGAGTGCGTAGAACCCTTCCCATCGCAGATCGTTGGCGATCTTTTCTTCCTCGGAGGGTGTTTCCTGGGTGTCTGACCCGTCCATCGTCGGTTTGGCAAAAATGAACTCGGGATATCGCCCGGAGGCTATCACAAGTGTATCTGCCGGGAGAGTATGCACGGTTCCGGAACCTCGATCGAAATATTCGATCTCATTGAGATGGTCTTTCTCCCCGAATATCCTATTGATACCCGCACTAAAAATGACATGGATGCCTTTTTCGGTTGCTTTGCCGAGAGTTTCGGCGGACAGCCCGTTGTTTTCGGTTGATTCCCTGAAAATTACGGTAGCCTTGTCAGCACCGTTTTCCTTGCACAGGATGGCGGTTTGAATAGCGAGTTCTCCGCCACCGGCCAGAATGGTGTGTTTTCCGCAGGTGATGTCCGGGGGCGTTTTCTGTTTCAGGGCTTTTGAAACATCCATGAGTAGATGCAGTCCCGGAACCGGTTTTTCGGCACCGGCTCCCCGCGCCAACCGACTGTCCCAGCCACCCAGAGAGAGAAAAACAGCATCAAAACCATCGTTGAGAAGCGAATGAATGGAAATGTCTTTACCCAGACACTGGCCTGTTTTGACGGTCACGCCCATTTCGATAATCCCATCGATATCCCAGTCTAAAACATCATGGGACAACCGGTTAGTCGCTATGGCACTTCTCAGGAGACCACCCGGTTTTTGTGTGGCTTCGAACACCGTTGGCGCATGACCCAGCCGTGCAGAAAAGAAAGCTGTTGAAAGTCCCTGTACACCACCGCCCATAACAGCTATTTTTCGACCCGTATCCGGCGCCTTGAAGGGCAGAATCCTTTCTCCCTTTTCTTTCTCGTAGTCGGCCACGAATCGTTTCAAAAAATTGATCGCAACGGGCTCATCGAGGAGCTGTCGTCTGCAGGCGTCTTCACAGGGCCGTGGACAGATTCGACCGATGACAGTGGGAAACGGGAGTCTTTCCTTGATAATCTGAACAGAACGAGCATAGTTTTTCAATTGAATCTGTCTTATATATTCACAGATATCGATACCGGCAGGGCAGGCCCTCTGACAGGGTGTCGTACAATCCTCGGTGGTGTACTCACGAATGATGCGACGTGTAACGGAGGAAAGGGTGATAATATGTTTTGGACAGACCCTTTCGCATGCACCGCACCCGGTGCATTTGACTTCATCGACCACGGGAAGACCATCGGATCCCATGGTGATAGCATCGAAGGGGCATGCTTTTGCACAGGTCCCAAGCCCCAGGCATCCTATCCGACAAACTTTCATTCCTCCGTTGATGAGGGCAGCAGCTCTGCAATCTCCGAGTCCGTCATAAAAATACTTTATATCGGCAGTCTGGAGGCCGTAGGTACATCCCGGTTTGGCGATATCAGGTTCCTTGGCTTCAATAGCGATGCCCATTATAGCGGCAATAATTTCGGCAACGTCCGGGCCCGCCGCTACACAGGAATTGGGAGACGCCTTTCCGGCAACAATCGCCTCGGCATTTGCGCTGCATCCGGGAAGACCGCATCCCCCACAATTAGCCCCCGGAAGGGCGTCATCGACAGCTATAATCTGGGGATCCACATAGACATAAAATATTTTGGATGCCATGGCCAAGCCCACACCCACAAGCAGCCCAAGGCCCCCCATCATGAATACGGCTTCAATCATTGTTTACTCCTCTTTCTTACCATGAACCGTCAAGACCGCGTAGACCTTCCATGTAAAGTTTTCCGCTTGCCACAAAAAGAGAATGCCGGGTGAGCAACAGCGGTATTTTGTAGGATGCAGCCAGATCGATCACAAGCTTTTCCGGCTGTTTACCCCGAACGAACACGACGGCTCCCACTCTGGCTATTTTTGCGGTGCGAATGACTTGCTCGGTGACGACGCCGGTAAGTATTGCGCACCCTTCGGTTGCAGCTGACAGCACATCTTCCATAAGATCTGCACTACCACAACCAGTGATTGTGTTTTCCATCTGGTCTTCACCTGCAAGTACGGTCGCTTTCAGGGCATCTTTTATTTCAGCAATTTTCATCTGACGCTCAACCTGTTGAAGTGGATGGTTCTGAAATATCTACCCTTCCGATTTTTCAACCAATAAGTGGACCAAATTGAGGGTTACCATTTCATAGTTATCACGGATTGTCAATGCTATCATGGGTTGAAAATAGGATCTTTTCGTTGACAAGTAGAGGAAATTTTTATGATAACAGCTGGAAAAAGGAGTTTGTATGTTGGACTATTACGACAAGATTGCGGAAGCAGTCGCATATATCGAAAAGAAGATCCCGGAAAAACCATTTGCCGGTTTGCTGACCGGGACAGGCCTGGGAGATAGTGGACAGTCCCTGGTCGTGTCTGAGTCTCTGCCTTATAAAGACATTCCACATTTCCCGGTTTCTACCGTGCAGAGCCATACAGGAAAGTTTCTGGCAGGTAGAATGGCCAACCGGCCGGTTATTGTCATGCAGGGGCGTTTTCATCTTTATGAGGGTTATTCGCCCCTGGACGTCACGTTTCCCATACGGGTGATGCAGACCTTGGGTGTCGAGACGCTGTTTATCACCAATGCCGCCGGAGGACTCAATCCGGTGTTTAGGCCCGGCGACATCATGCTCATCAAAGATCATATCAATCTGACCGGCGCCAATCCCCTTGTGGGACCGAACCATGATGACTGGGGTGAACGATTTCCTGATATGACGGAAGCCTATGACAGGCAACTGATATCACATGCAGAAGAAGCCGCAAGGGACGCCACAATACCGCTTAGAAAAGGGGTATATGCCGGCCTTCCGGGGCCGTCTATTGAAACACCTGCAGAGGTTCGGTTTTTAAAAACCATCGGGGCGGAGGCTGTCGGTTTTTCGACGGTACAAGAGGTCATTGCTGCCGTGCATGCCCAGATTAAGGTGCTGGGGCTGTCGATTATCACCAATGTCAATGACCCTGACAATCCGGTCCCCGCCAGAGTAGAGGATATCATAAAGGTGGCAAAAGCCGCAGCTCCTCAGGTTGATAGAATCATTCGTACGATGATGGGAAGGCTGTAACGAAAGGGTCCAAGGGTCCGAGGGTTCCAGGGTTCGAGGGGAAAAACGAAGGGTTAGAGGGTTGGAGGTTCGAGGGGACAAGCAAAGGGCGAAGGGTTCAAGGATTTAAGGGCCCGAGGGGAAAAGCCAGTTTGCGTGCAGCTTAAATCAAGCTTGCCAAAGAAAAAGAAGGAATTTCTATCACGAAAACACGAAAGGACGAAAGCACGAAAAAGACCAAGGAAAATTTCGTGTTTTTCAAATTTCGTGTTTTCGTGATTGCTTTTGTTTTTTAACCAGAATATGCACCAAACACAAAACACCCAATACAAAACACAGGGGGACCATTGCATACGACATTTGACACCATCATTTACAATGCCGTTATTGTGACAGTTAATACGGCCTTTGATATTTTTCCCAAGGGTATGCTCGGAATAAAGAACGGCAAGATTGAAGAAATAGCTAACATGCCGGATGGGATTGATGTTCCGGCCGGAGTAGAGGCGATTGATGTCGCAGGCGGTATCGTTATGCCCGGACTGGTCAACACCCACACCCATATGCCCATGACGCTCTTTCGCGGCCTGGCCGACGACCTGCCGTTGGATGTTTGGTTGAATCAATATATTTTTCCAGCTGAGGGGGCATGGATCAATCCGGAAAATGTCCGTCTGGGTACGGCACTTGCGTGTGCGGAAATGTTGCTCTCTGGGACGACGACTGTCTGTGGCGGATATTTTTTCGAAGATGAAGTTGCGGAAATCGTGAGCCGGGCAGGGATGCGTGGGGTTCTCGGGCAGGGGGTTATCGATTTTCCGGCACCGGGTGTACCGGATGCCGGTGATAATATCAATTCAGCGGTGGCTTTCACCAAAAAGTGGAATGGCTTGTCGCCGATGATCCAGCCTTCCATCTTTTGCCATTCGCCCTATACCTGTTCGCAGGAAACCCTCAAAGCGGCCAAGGCCGCAGCCAGGTCGCAATCAATCCTTTTTCAAATCCATGCAGCCGAAACAGCCCGAGAACAGGCCTTGATTGAGGGTAGTGGCGATATGTCGCCTATTCAATATCTTGACCATATTGGCGTCCTGGATGAGCAGACACTGCTGGTTCATTCAGTCTGGGTAGATGACAGGGATGTCGAAATCATCGCCAAGAGCGGCGCGGCAGTGTCACACTACCCCGAGAGCAATATGAAACTGGCTTCCGGAATCGCTCCGGTTCAGAAATTTCTGTCTGCGGGTATTTCTGTTGGTCTGGGAACAGATAGCTGCGCGAGCAACAATGATCTGGATATGTTTCAGGAGATGGACACGGCCGCAAAACTCCACAAAGCCCATACACTGGACCCCACCGTCATGGATGTCGGCTCGGTGCTGAAGATGGCCACCATCGAGGCTGCCAGGGCCATTGGCCTGGACCGCAGAATCGGGTCATTGGAAAAAGGCAAGCAAGCCGACCTGATTATCATCGACACCCACCAGCCCCATCTGGTGCCGTTATACAACCCGGTGTCCCAGGTCGTCTATTCGGCAAGAGGCTCGGATGTAAAAGATGTCATGGTGGCGGGCAGAATGCTGGTACGTAACCGGTCTCTGACAACTTTGGACCAGGATGATATTCTGAATAAGGTGAATGCACTGAGCAGGGAGATAGCTGCTTTCGGTAAAATTGGATAAGGCCTTAAGAACAACACCGTCGCATTTGATAAAATGTCAAAGGACGAAGAGTACCTAACAACTACGAATGATGATATCTGTGATTTTGCGAAGCTGGGAATATTCATCTATCAACACCCTGAAGCAAACCATATTGAAGGACGATCTTGTGAACGATTTAATCTGCTACTGTTTCGTATATTCCGTTGATGACATCGAAAAAGATTATCGGGATAACGGGGTGTCTACGATCATGGAAAAAATCAAAATGGAAAAGAAGTTTGGTAATTGTCAGTGTGTTACTAAAAATCCTAAGGGGCAATGATGTTTAGGTGATGTCCGCCAGGTGGTGGATAGGATCAAGGCTTATTAGCGTAATCAACGATTCAGGGGAAAGGTATCCAGATCCGCATAATCATTTGTTGGTTGCAGCGATCATCACATCATGCAACGTCTCAACCCCAGTGCCACGGCGTCTTTTCGTTAACCAGGATACGTCGTTCATTCAGCTCAAGCAAATCGTCCTAAGGAGGTATCTCATGTTTACATCTGGTTTCTTTTTTAATCTAACTACAATGGTAGGAATCGCCGTAAAGGTGGTAATCATTCTTGCCAGCGCTATTACACTCAATATTATTCAGAAAAAATTGATTCCGAGGGTAATAATCAAGAGTATCTCGAATGTCCGGGTAGAATCACAGGATCAGTTAGCCACCCGCTCCAAAACAATGGCTTATGTCTTCATAAAAGTTGTCGCCGTTATTATCTGGATTATTGCCATTGTGATGGTTCTGGGTGTTATTGAAGTAAATATATCCCCCTTGCTGGCGACACTCGGTGTTGCCAGTCTGGGACTTGGTTTTGCTGTTCAAAACATCATTCGCGACTATCTTCAGGGCTTCTTCATCGTAATGGAAGACTGGTACCGGATTGGTGATTGGGTTACCATTGCGGGAATGGAAGGCGAAGTTGAGAAAGTAAGTCCGAGGCGTACAGTTTTACGAGAAATAAATGGCACAATGCATGTAATACCCAATAGTCAGATACCATTTGCTAGTAATCAGACCAGAGACTGGGCAAGGATCAATCTATATGTTACGGTGGCTTATAAAGAGGATATCAGCCATGTCTATCAAGTTATTAACGAGGTGTGCCAGGAACTGAAAGATGATCCCGATTTTGGAACGAACTTAACAACGACTCCGTCTGCGATGCGTGTTAGCGATCTTGGTGACCATGGCGTCGACATTTGTATTCGGGGCGATACCAAGTCTGGAGAACAGTGGGGGCTGACCGGGGAACTACGCAAGCGGATCAAAAACCGTTTTGACCAGGAAGGTATCGAGATTCCCTGGCCTCACACTAAAGTCTATTTTGGAAACACGCCAGAAATTGTAAAAAGTACCGTTAGCTGAACCGGATTCTCACCTTGATTTATACTGGTCTTTCGGGGGCGTGGCTTATCCGGTAGGATAAAATAATAATATACCCCAAAACAAAGAGGGGACAAACAAAGAGGGGACAGGCACTTTATGTTGACAACCGAGCAGCAATGTTCTAAAAAGTATCATGTCTGTTGATTGTAACTAAAACACAGGGGAGAAGATCCAATGCCAAGAATATCGAGGATGATCATATCTGAAGAGCAGGCGGTGTATCATGTGATGTCGCGAACGGCATTGCCGGAATTTCCCATGAAGGCTGTTGAGTGCGATTTTTTACTGGGGCTGATCAAACGTTTTTCAGGGCTGTATTTCACTGAAATATTAGGATTTTGTTTGATGGGCAACCATTTCCATCTGCTGGTGAAAATGCTTCCGGAAAGTGACTTCAGTAATGAAGATGTAAAGAAACGAATTGAAGAATTTTATGGAGATGATTACGCTTTTCCCAAAGGTCAACTACCTTATTTTAAAACAAAGCTATCAAGTCTTTCGGAATTCATGCGTGATATCAAGGTCAATTTTACGCGATTTTACAACCGCCGTCATAACCGGCGGGGTTATTTTTGGGGAGATCGTTTCAAGAGTGTTATTGTAGACAAGGGTGAAACCCTGGTGAATTGCCTGGCTTATATTGATTTGAACCCTTTGCGGGCAGGTATCGTGAAAAAGCCGGAAGAATACCGCTGGAGCTCTATCGGGTATCATATGCAGACCAAAAACAAGGATAAGTTCCTGTCCACCGATTTCGGTCTTATGGAATTCAACGTGAAAAGTGAAAAGGAGCGGGTACGACGTTACCGCAGATACATGTACCATGCCGGTTCCATTGATCGCCCGGATAAGGGAAAGGTCAAGGTGATCGACCCCCGACTGCTTAAAAAGGAAAAGCAGAAAGGCTTTAAAATCACCCATGCCAGTCGGTTGCGTTACCGCACCCGTTATTTTACGGATTCCGGTATTATCGGATCAAAGGAATTTGTTTCGACCCACTACAAGCAGTTTAAACATCTATTCCAATCAAAGAACGAGAAAATACCCAAGCCCATTCAGGGCCTTTCCGGGATTTACTCCCTGAAACGGCTTTCAGAAACGATCTGAACGAGAAAAAACTTCCATAAACACATCGTAGACTGCAACCAATGCATGATTGCGTCCGCACTTCACGAATCCGGGTGTAAGGCCAATCAAAATACCCATCCGACAACTTTTCCACAGACCTGAAAACAGATGCTACTGCTGGCAACAATAAACTCTGGTGGAATAAGCCATTTTTATGGTGGGGAAGAGCATAAAGAGCCTGTCCCCATTAGTACTGACTCGCTATTCCATCCTGCCAATTCAAGTATAGGTCAGGGCAGATAAAAACGTGGAACGATTTTATTCGCCGTCAAACTCGCAGATGGTAAATATCTTTTGATCTTTTATTTTATCTCGCCCTTTAAGATCAGGCAGTTCAACGATAAAAGCACACTCCAAAATATCACCACCTAGTTTTTTCACCAATTTTACCGCGGCTTCGATGGTTCCGCCTGTGGCGATAAGATCATCGACGATGACAATTTTTTCACCTGCGGTAATGGCATCTTCATGCATTTCGACCGTATTTTTGCCATATTCAAGGGTATAGTGTTCGGAAACGGTTTTATAGGGCAGTTTTCCCTTTTTTCTTACTGGAACAAAGCCCACATTAAGCTGGTAAGCCAGGACGGCTCCGAAAACAAAACCTCTGGCGTCAATGCCAACGACTTTGTCAATATTCAACTCTTTATATCGGTTATTAAATACATCGCAGGCATTTCGATATGCTTCGGGATCCTGCATGAGCGTAGTAAGATCCCTGAAAATCACGCCTTCAATGGGCCAGTCGGAAATGGATCTGATGGAATCTTTTAATTGCATTTATTACTCCCAACCCGGATTAACCGGGAAAAGACCATTTGTGGATGGGCACTAATTAATTTTTGGAACTGCATTAAGGACTATCTTTTTAACGCTATCCGCATTCTGATTAAATACAGCAAGAATCTCTTTCCATGAGACCGGGGCTTCATCCTCTTTCCAGCAATCATAGTCGGTAGACATGGCGATAGCCGCGTAAGGTATGTCCGCTTCATTGGCCAGCATCGCTTCCGGGGCAATGGACATATTGATGATATCGGCCCCCCAGGCCCTGAACATATGAGATTCGGCTTTGGTAGAGAATCGTGGGCCCTCGATGGTAACGACGGTTCCACCATTATGTGTCGGGTAACCGAGTTCGACAGAGGTATGGTATAAAGTGGTTCTTAGTTTTGCATCGAAGGGCTCAGACATCGGCGCATGGCTTGCCCCCTTTTCAAAGGAATCAAAAAATGTGTTTTTCCTGAACCGGGTAAAATCGATGAACTGATCAACGATGACAAAATGTCCTCTCTCTATTTCTTCACGAAGACTGCCACATGCAGTCGTAGCAAGAATATGCGTTGCCCCCATTTCTTTCAAGGCGTGGATATTGGCCCGGTTGTTTACCTGGGTTGGACTGTACTGATGCTTTTTTCCATGCCGTGCGAGAATGATTGCCTCGGTACCCTCGATCCGACCGCTTGTAAGAGTAGAGGAAGGCTTGCCATAAGGGGTGTCCATATTCACCGATGTTGCATCTTTTATTATGTCGGGGTTATCCAGACCCGATCCGCCGATTATTCCGACAACTGGCATAACAATCTCCTGATTGGGTTTTAACGACAAAGAATGGATATGAAGGGTTCATATCCTAAAGTTTTTTAAATGACAATATATTCCAAGCCATACCGCTTAAAATGATTTGACCCCATTGAACGAATTGTCGTATAAAATCTTATCTATGAAAATAAAATCTCCACAAAATGAGCTTAATATACTGAGGCGGGCGCAAACAGCATTTAAGGCTCAGAACAAGCTTTTTGAAAACCTGATCGAGATGGTGCGTTCCTCTTCAAAACAGGAAATGCTGAAGGCCACCATGAAAAAAACTCTGGATGTTGCCTGCGATCTATCCGGAGCGAAAAAAGGCAGTTTGTTTCTGCTCAATGAAGATGGAGTTGTCACCGATAGTATCCTTACCCGTGGAGAGGTACCCTCGAAAGAAAGGTTAAGCCTGATTGGGAGTGTCTTGGATAGGGGTTTGGCCGGTTGGGTCAGAGAGCATCTTGAAATTGGACTTATCAAGAATTCAGAGACAGATGATCGCTGGCTGTCCCTTCCAGATGAACCTTATATGATTCGTTCAGCGTTAGCCGTACCGATTCTCAGGCACAAATGGCTATTTGGTATTTTAACGCTTATGCATCCGGATCCCGGACATTTTAACCAGGAATCCATCGATATGATGCAAATTACCGCTGATCAGATGGCATTGGCCATTGAAAACGCACAACTGTACATGAAGCTCGATGCATCATACCGTTCCCTGGGAAAAGCCAAAAAATCCATTGAAACATATTCCAGAGCACTTGACCTGGAGCTGGAAAAAGGTCGAAAAATCCAAAAAGACTTTCTGCCCCATCAAATTCCTCATGTACCCAATTGTGAAATTGCCACTTATTTTCATCCTGCGTTACAATTGTCCGGTGACTTTTATGATGTATTTATTCTCCCCGACCACCGTGTAGGGCTGGTCATTGCAGATGTCAGTGGTAAAGGCGTTGGTTCGGCATTGTTTATGGCCCTGCTTAGAAGTTTGATCAGGGTTTTTTCAGGCTACGCCCGGTTGCAATATTCTCTCGAAAGCCAAAGCAAAAAGACGCCTGAAATTTTAAAGAACTCGGCAAACCTGGCATATGCAGATCAATCAAACGCTCTTAATGCGGTAACACTTACCAACGAATACATTGCCCATGAGCATGGTGATGAGGGCATGTTCGCCACATTGTTTTTCGGCATCATCGATCCTTTGACAGGGTTACTTTCCTATGTAAACGGCGGCCATGAACCTCTGATCATTCTGAGTGAAGATGGAATAAAAAACAGATTGACACCGACAGGACCGGCAGTAGGCATGATGCCGGGATCACGCTATCAAATAGAAAAAGTTCAGCTCGAATCCGGCGATATTCTGTTCGG
The DNA here is from genome assembly GCA_003647375.1 of Deltaproteobacteria bacterium. Next base: position 2,734 of record QMMS01000038.1, on the reverse strand, counting down.
ATACACCGATGGCGTAACAGAAGCCAGATCGCCACAGGATGAACTATACACACGCAAGCGCTTTGAAGAATCTGCTGTGAGATGTAATTTGCCGACGGCAGCAGAAAGTATAGAAAATGTTAGATCAAACCTTTTTAAATTTATCCAAAATGCACCTCAGGCTGATGATATTACCATGTTGGCGATTCGTTGGGGTGAAAAATGAATAAACGAGAGTGGGTTGTATATTTGATCCAGTGTTCTGATGATTCTCTATATTGTGGTGTAACAAATAATCTGGAAAACCGTCTGGCGGCGCACAATTCAGGCAGGGGTGCTAAATATACACGCTCCCGAAGACCCGTTAACGTGGTGGGTATCAGCTTCAAGATGACACAAAGCAAGGCGCTGAAACTGGAACATCGTGTGAAGCAATTCCCCGCCGGAAAGAAGCTGATGGAACTTTCAAAAGCGGATATTGGCCCTTAATCGTACCAAACCTTCCTCGCGTGCGTGCAGCACCCATTTCAGAGCGATGCCTTTCAGTTCCCGCCGTTCATGCAACAGTGCCGTCAGTGCCTTGCGGTACAGCAAATATTCATCCTTGGCCGAAATGTTCGCTATGACCGCCCGGGTAAACAGGAAGTCTTGGATCGGACGATTTTTACCGTTGTGGTTTCCTGCGGTTAAATCGATGTTGAATGTCTGGTAAATTTGACCAATGGGTCATCATGTCAGGCGAGCATATCCTGGATGGATTGATCCTTTTCTTTCCACAGCTTGTTGAGCCAGGTATGAAATCGGGCCCGAAATGATCTGTCTGTCGTATAATCACCCAGAAGGTCCGAAGTCACCGGCATGGACCTGACCATGACCTTGATTTCGCGGATATCACCACAGACAAAGGACCAGAAATTCTTGATGTTGTCCGGATAGACAATGGTAACATCCAGGATGGCGTTCAGCTGGTCACCCATGGATGTCAGTACGTAACCGACGCCTCCGGCTTTTGATTTCAGCAGGCTATGATAGGGTGAATGCTGTCTCTTGTGTTTCTCGGCGGTAAATCTTGTCCCCTCGACAAAATTCATGATGGAAATCGGAGACGTTTTGAATTTTTCACATGCTTTTCGAGTGATTTCCAGGTCCTTGCCCTTTAAATGGGGCTTTTTTTTCAAGAACTGTTTTGAATACCGCTTCATGAAAGGGAAGTCGAGAGCCCACCATGCCTGGCCAAGAACAGGAAACCATATGAGTTCTTTTTTCAGGAAAAATTTGAGAAACGGTATTTTGCGATGAAAAATCCGCTGTAGCACCAGGATGTCCACCGATGACTGGTGATTGGCTAAAACGAGATATTTATCATTCAGGCTGAGACCCTGAAGGCCTTGTACTGTCAGGGATGTTTTGGAAAACAGACGCTGATTGATATTGTTGGTGCCGACCCAGCCGGTGGCTAGGGTGTTCAGGGTCTGGCTACACCACCTTCGAAATCTTGTCAGTGGGATCAGGAATTTTAAAATCGCCAGAACAAAGAGAGGTGTGCACCAGAAAATGGTATTACAGAAATAGCCTAACAATGATGTAAGACCCCGCAGGGTTTTGATAAATGATTTCATACATAACATATAATTGCATAAGGGGAAAAAATTCAAGGCTGGTTGACATTATGACAATATTTTTACAATAATCGCTTCATGATTCTATTTCGGTTGTCAAAATATATTATGTGTTGCTGTTTTTGTGGGTGGATTGGTCTGTTTTACGGGTGCGCCCAGACCCCTGACGGAGCCGAGGCTGGCAGTCGGTTGCAGCGAACTGTGATTACAAACGGGATTGGCTTGCAGACGCCTGCAGAAGAGTACGCAGGGGAGGTACTTGCCTATATGGTGCAGGTAACCCTCGGTAAGGCCGGGAACCCGAAACTTAGAGAAGATTGGAGTGACAGGGGATTGAACTTGCCTCTGGATTATGGGGCCATCTCGGACATGATGCAGGGCCCTGAAAAGGATCCACGTCGTGTAATGGTGCTGGACAACAGTATTCTGGGGCTTTCCCAGGTGCTTTACCATTACGATGAAAAACTCAACTTGTTCAAGGGTGAGGGCATACATAACTCTCTTTTTCCTAGCACGGAGCTCCTATCTATTCGAGTGATGCTGCTGCAAAAGATGGATCGTGGTGAAAAAGTGGGCATGGCAGAACTGATGGATAAAAGGGCACAGCTTCTGGATCCTCATGTAAGAGCCGACGAGATCGATCTGGAGGGTACCAACCTGCATTTTTCTGAAATGAAATTTTTGAAGGATATCATCCAATCGGAGCCATCCTTTATGGCCTACCTGGAACACCCTTTTATCGTGGATACGTTTTACAGGATCGGCGCTGTTTCCATGGATTCCTATGTTCGGGAAAAGATCCAGTCAGCTCGCTACAGGGATTCCGGGTTCGAGCAGGTCCGGGAAAGACCCGACAAAAAATCTGTGAGGGTTGCTGTATTACCTTCTGTTGTCAAATCATTTGCCTATCAATCCATCGATATAGATGCCTATCCGAGTGGTTTTATGCCGGAGGAAACCTATGTCGAAGCCACAAAAACATTTGAGAAGACCATGATCGGATTACTGCAAAAACTCATTATAGCCCAGATGTTTGGTGATGCTGTATCAGAAGACTCAGACGAGCAGAAAAGGCGCAATGCGCTGGTTAAGGAATTTATTGAAGCGCATTTAGATGTTAGATCCATGAATCAGCG
>QMMS01000037.1 GCA_003647375.1 Deltaproteobacteria bacterium | reverse complement strand
ATGATTTTAAAAGATGTATCTGTCCTGTTCGGACAGCATCGATGAGAAGCTTTCCTGTCAATAGTGCTTTCCCAACTTTGCCTTTTTTCTTGTCCATTATGATGTCATAAAGTTCTTCACGTGTTTGTGGCGGCATTACTTCGGTGTTTTTTTTCAAAAGGGATATAGCTTCTGTCGGACAACTGGAGATGCAAACCCCGCATCCAAGACAACGATCCAGGTTGACGACTGCGTATTGCTCCTTTTCAGAAACGTTCACCGCACCGACCTGACAGCTTTCTTCGCAATTTCCACACCCCTCGCATGCTTCTGGCTCCACAACAGCTTGAAAATTTGAAGCCCAAAAATCCAATGGTTTAGGGAGGCTCTTGTGAATGCTCAACATCCCACAGCAGCACCCACAACACGAACAGATGAACTCGGCTTTGCGGGTATTTGACGGTTGAAGAACCAATCCTTCCGCTTGATTCTGTTTTATAATCGACAGCGCTTCCGCTCTGCTGATTGTCCTGCCGATATTGCTTGCCTGGAGCATCTCGGCCATGCCATCGATGGCGAGACAGGTTTCTTTACGATCCGTAACGTTGCATGCCCCGCCCTCCAACGATTTCTTCTTTCGGCAAATGCATTCTATGATGACAAAAGGTTCTTTTGCCTGTTGCAGCAGGGTCGTTACTTCATCAAACGTGCTCACATTATGCTGGGGAAGGATACTTTCAGAGACTGGTATGGTACGCATTTGCGGGAGTTCCGTACTTAAAAATTCGATACCAAAATTCCTGTCGGACGTATAGGCTTTGAAGTTTTTTATAAATTCAGGCGTCAGTCGTTCAAGTTGAAATTCATACATCCCTACCACAAGAGGTGCAGTGCAATAATGCTTTTTGCCATTTTTAACTCTGAACTCAATTCCCCCCTTTTTCTGAATGCGATCAAGATGCGCTTCCAATTCCTCGGGTGATTCCACCAGATGTTCGACTCTGCTATAAATAGTGTTAAGAGGTTCAAATTTGTAGTTAATAGCGATGGCAATCTCAGCCTCGGCAAACGTAAAAATGTGCTTCAATATTTTTATCTCGGCGCCTGACTTCGTAGCTGGAAAACCCACAGCTTGGGAATTCAGGTGCTTTTGCAGGTTGGCATAAACCTGATCCGTATTATCCACCCGGTACCTCCTTCGTAAATAAAAGCGCATACCGATCAACCCCAAAAGTCCTCCAGCACCTGCGAGATATCGCCTGGATCGTGAACACCGGTGGGGTTCCAATCGTCCGGAAACATGGATTGGTAGTTCCGGGATGCAAAGCGGCGATCGATGAGCAGAACCACCCCGCGGTCGGTTTCAGAACGGATCACCCTGCCGGAGGCCTGGAGGACCTTGTTGAACCCCGGAAAAATATATGCAAATTCATACCCGGCATCGTATTGCTCGGCAAAATATGCATTGATGAGTTCCCTTTCCAGATTGGGCGGCGGCATCCCCACCCCCACGACAGCGGCACCGGTAAGACGATCTCCCACGAGGTCGATCCCTTCTCCGAACACGCCTCCCATGACAGCAAACCCCACCAGCGTCGATGAATTATGCCGGCTGAACTTTTGCAGGAAATGCTCCCGGTCAACCTCGGTCAGACGGGGCGTCTGGACAAGCGTTTCGAATTCCGGGAAAAGGGTTTCGAAAGATCTGACCACCATGGTCATGTAGCTGTAGGAAGGAAAAAATATCAGGTAGTTGCCGATCTTTTGCGAGACCAGAGACCGAACCAGGCCCGCCACCATTTCCTTGGTGTTGCGACGGTTCCTGAAAAGCGTTGATACATTGGAAACCATGACACACAAATTTTCCCGGGGGAAAGGGGATGCCAGGACCAGTCCGGATGACGCCTCCCCGCACCCGAACGTTTTCTGGAAGTATTCGGTGGGTGTCAATGTGGCGGAAAAAAAAATGGTAGCCCGGCCTTTCTCCAACACCCTGCTTAATGAGCTCGAAGGATCGATACAGAAGAGCCGGACCCTGAAATCTTTTGCGAACCTTTCACAGCAGACCGCGTAGGATGCGTCGAACAGTTCCGTAACTTTCAGAAATCGGGTAACGCCAAAGTAAAGTTCGAGGAGTATTTCACGAAAGGATGCATCCCTGTTGAGTACCAGCCATTTTTCACATGCCTTGACAAAATCGCTCAACGCCACCCACAGATCCTCCGGCAGCTCCGTTTCTGCAAATGCCTGCGCTTTGTCCGGGCTGGCTTTCATGAACCGAAGTAACCGTTTGTTGACTTTGTCCAGGGCGCTATATACCTCGGGAAGCGCTTTCTTGATCCGGCGCCTGAGGTCCAGAAATGCCTGCTTCCGGATTTCAGCCGAAAACATCTCACGGGACCGATCGACCAGGTTGTGAGCTTCGTCCACGAGAAACAGGTATGCCTCACGCGGTCGGGAAAGAAAACGTCTCAGGTTTGCCTGGGGATCGAACACGTAGTTGTAATCACAGATGATGCAATCCGCCAGATCAGACAGCTCCATGGACAGTTCGAACGGGCACACCATATATTTCCTGGCGATCTTTTCCATGACATCTCTGCTGAGGCAATCAATTTCGAGGGCACTGGTGATGGCTTCGTCGATGCGGTCATGATACCCTTTCGCAAATTCACATTCGTCCCGGTTGCACTCGGCAGCGGCATCGAAACAAATTTTTTCCTTTGCCGTCAGGGTAACCGTTTTCAGGCGAAGCCCCTGATCCATGAGAATACCAAATGCCTCCTCCGCCACCTGTTTACCGGTAGACCGGGCCGTCAGGTAGAACATCCGATCGATCTTCCCTTGGGAAAGCGTTTTCAGTGCGGGCAGGATTACTGCCATGGTTTTGCCGATGCCCGTGGGAGCCTGCACGAGAAGCTGATCTCCGTCTACGATGGCCTGGTAGACCTCTTCCATCATATGCTGCTGCCCACGCCGGCATTCCTCAAATGGAAATTTGAGGGAGCCGATCGACTGGTCACGCAGGGTCTGAAAGTGTTGGATGCCTTCAGTACGCCGAACCAGACGCAATATCAATGGGGCAACAAATTCTTCGAGGACTGTCCGGCTGAACGTGCGCTGTATCTCCCATGTGACCTTCGAATGTAGCTGGGCATAGGTCAGACAGGTGTCAACTGATTCGAGTTCATATTCCATGCTGATCATGTACGCATAGAGCTTCAACTGGGCCCAGTGGTGCGGATTATCCGCATCTCCAGATTCCTTTGGATTTTGGATGGTCGTCTTGATCTCCTCCAGAACGATACGATCCGGATACCGGAAGATGCCGTCGATTCTGCCTGAAATATGGATCGCCCAGGGACCGGATTCACAGATGTGAGAAATGACGACCTCGGATTCATAGGCCTCCGGCCGCGATTGCTGGATTCTCTGGTGAAGGGCGATGGCCGCCGTAGCCCGATCCGGAATGAAAACACCACTTGTGAGGTCACCGACCCGTACAAAACGTTCCACAAGATCTCTCACGGAAATATGTATGACTGTATTTTTGGGGTTCATTGGGTTTGTTGAGTTTGTTGGGTTTGTTGGGTTTGTTGGGTTTATTGGGTTCAAAGTGCTTGGAAGCTAGGATGCCAGGAAGCTGGGATGCTGCTCTCAGTTCAACATTGAACCTAAAACCTAACACCTAAAACTTAAAACTGTCTGGTTTCTCCTTGAACCAGCTGTTTATACGCTTTCTCTCTTTTTATCAACCCGATTCACCGGCGCAAGCGCTGCCACGTGATCCACCGTCAGGGTGGTTGCCCCCCAGTCAACTTCCACCGTTCCTTCCAGCACATACGGCCGGTTCCGGTCAACCATGTGGCAGAACCGCTCATAGGCCTTGGGAAAAAATGTGGTTTCCACAATACCGGTCTCGTCTTCGAACGTCAAAAACTCCATGGTATCCCCGTGCTTGGTCTGAACCCGTTTCCCTGTCACGAGCCAGCCGGCAAACCGAATCCGCTTGCCGATGAAATGACTCAGCTGAACCGCCTGAACAGGACCAAGTCGCCCAAGCTCTTTCCGGTAAAGTGTCATGGGGTGGCGATCACACAAAAAACCGAGAACCATAAATTCTCGTCGCAGGCTTTCCAGCTCGTCTGTGTCCGGAAGGTGGGGAGGCGGCAGATATCCCTCTGTGTCGTTGAACAGGCTCCGGCTTCTCGATGCCACGGATCGGTCTTTTTGCCATTGCGCCAGCTCCCACATGAGCCCTGCCCGGTTTCCGGCCTTGCAAAAAACATCCAGAGCGCCACAGTTGATCAGTGCCCGTGTTTCCGAATCATCCGGCCGAACCCGCTGCAGCATATCCTGAAAACTTTGAAAAACTGTCTTTCGTCTCTCGGACACGATCAATTCCCGTCGTTTTTTCGAAAGCCCTTTGATGGAAAACAGCCCCACACGCACCGATAGATCGCTCCCCTTCCAGACAATGTCACTGCAATGGATATCCGGGGGGAGAATGGCGAGCCCCATGCGACGGGCTTCGGAAACATAGGCAAAGGTGCTATAGAAACCGCCCTGATTGCTGATGACGGCCGCCATGAACTCTGCCGGGAACTTCACCCTGAGATACGCCGCCTGAAAGGATACACGGGCATAGGACGCGCTGTGGGGTTTGCAGAAAGAATACCCGCCAAAGCTCATGATCATTTCCCAGGCTGCGGATATTTTTTTCCGGGGCACACCCCGGGATGCAGCCCCTGTGAAAAAGCGATCATGATAATCTCGCAGCTTGTGCTCACGATCCTTTTTGGACAATATCTTGCGCAAGCCATCTGCCTCGGCATGCGAAAAACCCGCGATGGATACCGCAGCCCGGGAAACATCCTCCTGGTAGACCATAATCCCGAAGGTCTCGTCCAGAACGTCACCCAGCAACGGATGAATCGGATCCCAACTGCCCCCGTGCAGACGCCGAATATACTCCTGAATGAACTTATTGGCAGCCGGGCGGATGATACTGCTGTGAATGACCAGGTGCTCGAAATCCCCCACGCCTGATTTCTTCTGCAGAAGACGCATGGCCGGACTTTCGATATAGAAACATCCCATGGTATGGCCGTGGGCGATGGCCTCCTGTGTGGCAAAGTCGTCCTCCGGTTCCCAGCGGGACTCGTCAAGGGCGCCCCCATTCCGGTGGACACTTTGCACGGCATCGCGGATAACGCCAAGGCTCCGGTTCCCCAGAAGATCGATTTTAACCAGGCCGGCTGTCTCTGTACCGTCTTTTTCCCATTGAAGAATGGGCACTCCTTTGGGAGCCATCTCCAACGGCGCATAGGTATCGATGGGGTCCGGCGTAATCACCACGCCTCCGGGGTGAACCGAAAGATAGCGTGGAATGCCTGTAATTCTGTGTGCCAGACGAATGATCCGGGGCCAGGGATCTGGATAGTCCATGTTTTTGAGCTCCGGAAGCTTCCGGAGCTTTGTTTCGAGCATCGCATCGGTTTTTTCCGTCCGAAAATGAAAAGGCAGCCGTTTCGTCAGGGCGTCGATCTCCCTGTCCGGCAACCCAAAGACCTTGGCGACCTCACGCAATGCCATGCGTGGCTGGAAAAAAACATGGTTCGATACCATCGCGACACGGCCGCTGTATTTCGCCAGAACCCTGTCCAGAACAGCATCCCGTTCATCCCACGCAAAGTCCACGTCAAGATCCGGCGGGTCGCTCCGCCCGGGATTTAAAAACCGTTCAAAATAGAGATTGTGCTTGAGAGGACAGACATTGGTGATACCGAGGCAATATGCGATGATGGAGGCTGCTCCCGAGCCTCGGCCACAGGTGCGCGGGCTGTGCTTGACGATATCGCGGACGATCAGAAAATAAGCGGGAAACCCCATGTCATCCACGATCCGCAGCTCGTTTTCGATTCGTTCGACAACCGGCTCTGCCAGTTCCCTGCCGTAGCGTTCCATTGCTCCTTTGTAAACCGCATCCCGCAGACAGGCGGTGGTTGACCTGCCCTTATGGTCCTGCCACGGCGGCATGACCGTACCGAAGGAGGGTCCGGTAAAAGTCAACCGTGCGGCAATTTTCCAGGTTGCCCGGATGGCTTCCGGACATATGGCGAACCGTGTGGCATATGTTTCAGGGGATGCCAGCCATGCGTCGTTCGGGGCAACATCTCTCGATTTTAGCCGGGACAGGGTCGTGTTCTTATCGATCGCCCTGAGAAGCCGGTGAATTGGCACGTCTTCGGAAGACAGAAAGAAGCTGCTCGGGGTCGCAACCAGGGGGACTTTCAGATGATCGGCCATACAACAAAGCGGATGGCTGCCTAAAAGCGGCCTGCGCGGCATGTGAGCCGCCACCCAAACACCGGCGTCATGCCATGCTTTCATAAGTCCGGGGTTCGTAACAAGAAAGCACAATCCCCGGGCATGTGCCATGACCACTTCTTTAATATTAAAATCTGCGTTCAAGTGGCGCTGCGTCAGGATGCGGCATAGATTGCCGTACCCAGCAGCGTTTTCAACCAGACAAACCACCCGTCTCTCTGAATGCGGATCGGTCAGTTCTGCACCGACAATGGGCTGGAGTCCCTCATGCCGACATGCCGACAGAAATGTCCAGAGACCATAGAGATTATCGATATCTGTCAGCGCCAGCCGCTCGTAGCCCATGCGCGCGGCAGCCCGGCAGATCGCTTTGACGCCATCGACACCCCACATAAGAGAATAATTTGACCGAACGCATAGGGGGACCATTATAGATATCCAGCAAATAAACCAGCTCTGATTCAACCCTATAAATAGTTGTTGATAGCCATATCAGTTATGATAAAATTCTAAATTCGAATATCAAAATACGAAACAAATCAGAAAATAAAATGCTCAAATGACCAAAACATTACCGGATTTGAACGTAATACAGGTTGTTTTGATCATTTGAGTTTATGTCATTGGGTATTGCCCTTCGACGTTACTCAGGGCGGTGAGCCTGTCGAACCGTTTAGGATTTCGAATTTCGTGCTTCGGATTTGCCGCCTTATTTCATGTATTGTTCTTTTCGTGTTTTCGAACTTTCGTGTTTTCGTGATATTTTTTGAACTGTTGGCGGTTATGCCGCTAATGTCCTGCCCATACGAATCATATCCTGGCCGAAACGGTCACGGATACGATCCAGGGCCGTCACAAGGTTGTCTTGTTTCTGCTTTTCTTTTCGGCGTTCCGGAAACAGCGCCAGCTGGGCCGGCGGGAATACCAGCCGATCGCACATCAGGCGCATATGCCGGATACGCACCCGGCGGGTCCACGCGAGGAACAACGCCTGTCTGGCCAGTCTGAAAAGTGTCAGATCATTGGCAGTGGCCGGTTTTGCAGCGAACTGACGGGAACGCCGGAGGCCGTCGGAATGGTCGAGGGTAATACTGATATGACATGCAGCCAGCTGCCGACGGCGTAGTTTACGGCCGGCTTCCTCGGTCATCCGACACAGCACTCGTTCCAGCATGGACAGATCGTTGGTATCTTCACTGAATTCGTGACCGATCCTGACAACCGGACGTTCTTTACCAACGGGAAGCACGGGAGAATTGTCGATGCCCCGAACCGATTCATATAAAAATATGGCGCGATTACCAAATGGGACCTGCAAGTGCGCCAGGCGCAGTGCCGCAACTTGTGACACCGTGGACAAGTTCAGTTCCCGCAGTTTGAGAAGATCATCCTGTTCGATTCCCGGGACAAACCAGATGGGGAGCGGCGCCAGAATCGTTTGTTCTTCACCTTCCCCGACAACATATTCCCCCATCGGTTTGACCAGCCGGGTAGCCACCTTGGCCACCAGCTTGTTGGGCGCTACCGACCATATGGGGTTCAGGCCAAGGCCGGCTTTCACGTGCCGGCTCAACCGCCAGGCAACATCGACGGGAGGACCCAAAAGACGACTGGTTCCGGTAACGTCCACAAACAAATGCCCGTCTCCATCACCGCTCTCAATCCGGGGGGAATACGGAAGGGCCTGTTTCAGAAGCGCCTGCATAGCACGTTCATAACGATCCGGATGCGGGGACAGCGTATGGGCATCCCGACACAGGCGCAGGGCCCTTTTCAGCGCCATCTGCTTGCGAACCCCGCTCTGATAAGCCTCCTCGCTCATGTCGTATACCGCTGACCGCGCAGAGCCTTTGGGTGCAATGATGACCGGCCGGTTCACCAGTCTGGGGTCAACCACCCGCTCGACAGCGACGGCAAAGTCAGCGATATTAATATGAATGATGGCGCGGGACATACAATGTTTGTCCTTCGGACGATATTTACGCTGCGCGTGTCATTTATCCTTCGGATGATATTTGCCCTTCGGGCGACATTTACCCTTCGGGTGTAATTGATAGTCATTTGTCCTTCGGACGACATTAGCGCTGCGCGCGTCATTTATCCTACGGATGATATTTGCCCTTCGGGCGACATTTACCCTTCGGGTGTCATTTATAGACATTTGTCCTTCGGACGCCATTAGCGCTACGCGCGTTATTCATTGTTGCTTAAAGCGGATGGCCACGATAAATGACACGTAGTAAATGACAGCGAAGCGTTTTTGGTTTTCCCCTCGAACCCATACTGGGTTATTGTGTTCATTGAGTTCTTTGTGTTTATTGTGTTGACCACAGTAGCCGATGTGTAACCGGCTATCATTAGATCGGTAACCGTTAACCCAACGAACCCAACAAACGCAACAAACGCAACAAACTCTATGCCCTTAAGTTAACCCCCTGTCTTTCAACATCCCTGCCAGTTTCACGGCATTCCCGGGTGCCTGGGCCTGAACATGGTTATTGAAAAAGATCAGACCGTTTCGGGTATGTTCGGCCATCTTCTCGATCCGCTCTTCCGCCCATTCACGCAATTCACTGTCGGCATAGTCGTAGTTGAACTGCTTCTGCATGTTACCGGAGCGCCATCCCCCGGCATTGCGGCCATGCAGACGGACATAAAAAAGATCCGGGCTTGTAATAATATCGACCGTTGGAAACAATCCTTTTATATCCGGCGTATCCACGGTAACTAGTGTTACCCTGCGCCGTTCGAGTTCGGAATAGACACTCTCTACTGCCCAGGACACATGGCGGAACTCGATTGCCATGGGCAACCCATCGAGTTCGTCCAGCAGTGCCGCCAGATAGCACCTGTTTTTGGGAACCCGATGGAAAGAAGGCGGAAACTGCAACAAAACCGCTGATAGCTGTCCTGACTGCATGAGTGGTGCAATACCGTCCCGATACTGTTTCACACACCCGCGCCAGGCATCCTCATCGATCTCATGGGTCAGGTACCGGATCAGTTTGGCGGCAAACTGAAAATCCGGCGGCACCTGCTGCAGCATCCGCTCGATGGCCTGTGCTTTTGGCATCTGATACCAGGTGTAATTCAGTTCGGTAACGGAAAATTTCTGCGCATAGTACGTCAGCATCCGGCCCGGCTTCGTGTCCAACGGGTAGAACCCGGCATCTGCCCATTCCGCATACGAATAACCGCTGGTGCCGACACGGATGTGACAGCGATATTTAGCCTTCGGCGTCATTGATTGTCCTTTCGGACGTAATTTGCCCTACGGGCGATATTTGCGCTACGCGCGTTATTCATTGTTGCTTTTAGCCATAAGCGATAAGCTGTAAGCGGCTAAATGCCTAACAGTCTGAAGCTAATCCTTTGAACCCTGCCGTGCATTTGATGGAGTGAGGTTGCCGCAGATACAAGGAAGAGACTGTTCCGCTCTTGTCTGGGCGTAGCTCGAAGAGCGAAGACCGAATAGTGGACTATGCGGGACAGTCTCTGACGCCGTAGGTGCGGCAAGATCGCTCCATCAAATACATGGGGAGCGCTGAATGCCCACCACCCCCCCCTGAACCAGTACATCGCTAAATCCGTAGCACATGGGTTTGTAACGGGGGTTTTCGGGACGGAGTTCGATATGGTCCTCGTGGAGGTAAAACCGTTTGACCGTTGCCTCTTCACCATGGATCAACGCCACGACAATTTCTCCGTTCCGGGCATATTGACGGGGTTCGCAAATAGCCAGATCACTATCCAGGATTCCCACATCTTTCATGGAATCACCGTCGATGCGGAGTGCAAAAAGGTTCTGCCCGCGATAGATCATTGCATCGAGAACAATACTCCCATCCCACTCCTGCTGCGCATACATGGGCAAACCGGCTGTTACGCGGCCTACAATCGGCACCTCCCGCCAACGTTGCCGCGCAGCAACTTCGTGCGCACGGTTCAAAAGATGAACCGATCGGCTGTAGCGCCCCTCACGTTTGACATAGCCCTTTGCCTCGAGAACTCTTAGGCTTTGTGCGACAGCGGCGTGGCTCACCCCCAGATCCAAGGCAGCCTGACGAAGACTCGGCATCTGACCAGCTCGATCGATCTCCCGCCGCAGGTATGCCAGAAACTGTTCCTGTTTTTGAGTAAGTTTTGATCGTAACTGCATACACCCTCCTACCTATTGCCCATCCACAAATGGTCTTTTCCCGCGACATCTGCGTTGGACGCCATGATTTAACTCCTCAAAATAGCACGCTATTACTCCGGGTTAAATCTGTCGTCCGCCTTGATCTCACGTAAAAATCCTCATTTCTGGACGGACACTAACTAGGCCTGTTAAAAGATCCCCGATTTCCACCGGGAAATGCCTTCATTGCTGATAAGAATCCAGCATATCCGACAAACAGTGTAAATGTCAATGTAAATATAAATGTGAATGTATATCTTTTTGCGCTGAGACACGCCGGATCGGCGAGATAGGAGTAGACACCTGGGTCCAAAGGGCCCGGAACTGATTCAACCCTGTAAGAGTTAATGTTATACACATTCAGCGTGTGATAAATTCTAAATACGAATATCGAAATACGAAACAAATTCAAATATCAAATGCCCAAATGATTGAAGAACCCCGCAGCTCCGATAAACCGGGATCTTCGACAAGATTTGTCGGCAAGCTCAAGTCGAGTCGCCACGGGGAATGCGCTCGCTTTTGCGGTTTAAACATAGTGCTTGAACTTGTATCTCCAAGGTCTTGTTTTGATCATTCGGTATTGCCCTTCGACGTTGCTCAGGGCGGTGAGCCTGTCGAACCGTTTAGGATTTCGAATTTCGTGCTTCGGATTTAAGTAACTACCACCGTCGGCATAGCCAAATATCTCTGACCTGAAAGAACCAGGTTTTATGACGGAATGGAACCCCACGGGTAAACCCGTGGTCCCATTAAAATACCCGTCTTCGCCTTCGGCTACGCCGCGGTTATCCGCCTTGCCTAAGGGGTGACATCGCGCCGTAGCAATTAACTTTTGCTTTTGCATTCATCCACGGGCAAACCCGTGGTATTCTGCGAAGGCGGATAAAAAAAGGGCAACCCTACGCCCAGCGCATGATTACCCTTGGTTTCTTTCTGGATGAGGCCTAGAGGTAGTCGAGCAGTTTTTTGCCGGCAGAAAATTTGACAACATTTTTGCCCTTGATCTTGATGACTTCACCGGTCTGCGGGTTGCGGCCCTTACGCGTTTTGCGATAGACTTTCTTGAATGTACCAAAGCCCACCAAGGTTACCTTACCGTTTCTTTTCTTGAGCGCTTTTGTCACATTGCCCATAAAAGAATCGAGTGATGCGCCGGCGGCGACCTTTGAAATGCCCGCGTCTTTTGCCATCTGTTCAATTAATTCTGCTTTTGTCATGTGCTCCCCCCCTTTTTTAATTTAGTTAATTTCTACCAAGAATAACATAGCTGTACAGCGGATTACAATAGGAAAACTGAAATGTCAAGAGTAAAAGCTTATGTATTATGGATTCGGAAGACCCATCACCTTTAAATCCCCTGCAGGCGCCTTTCTGCGGCAGCCTCGTCAATCGATTAACCCAGGAACATGCAATTCTTTTTCCACCCGCTTCCGTGTTGGCCTATTGACATATCAGGCATTATTTACCCTGCGGACGATATTACGCCTGCGGCTGTCATTAATAGTCATTTGTCCTTCGGACGATATTAGCGCTACGCGCGTCATTTATTGTTGCTTAGGGCTGATAGCTACGATGAATGACACGAAGTAAATGTACTATTAATGACGCGCAGTTAATGACCTGTTTTATCCCCCTTGAACCCCTCTATCCGATACTCACCGATTCCCCCACTTTCGGGACGAAAACATTATAACCCTCACCTTTCAACGTCTCTGCAAAGGAGAGGGATTGATCTTCTTCGCCGTGAACCAGTGCGATCTTTTTGATTTTCAGGTTGGACGAGTTCAGGAATTGACACATTTCCTTTTTATCGGCATGGGCGCTGAAACCACCCAGTTTAACGACTCTGGCTTCCAGGGGATATTCCTTGTTCAGGATCTTCATCAACGGTGGAGGGCCTTTTCGCCCACCCTCCTGGTATGCCGTTCCCTGTTCGAGAATCCTGCGTCCCAGCGTATTGGCAGCCATATACCCGACGATCAGAATGGTATGTTTCGGGTTATGGATCTTGTAGCGCAAATGGTGAAGAATCCGCCCTGCTTCACACATACCGGAAGCTGAAATAACGATGTGGGGTTTCTCCTCCCTGTTCAAGGCCATGGACTCCTCCACGGAAGAAACAAAGTGAATCTGTTCCTGGGAAAAAGGATTCCGGCCATCTTTGAGAAACGTCTTGTGCGTGTCGGCATCATACACTTCAGGATGCTCGCCGAAAACCCGCGTTAATTTCGTCGCCAGGGGGCTATCCACATAAATCGGTACACGCGGTGTTTCACCCTCCTTGTATAGCTCATGGAGTGTATACAATAATTCCTGGGTCCGCCCAAAAGCAAATGATGGTATCAACATTGACCCGCCACGTGCCAGCGTCTCGGTCAATATGCGCTTCAATCCCGGTTTCAAATCCTTGACAGGTTCATGTAGTCGATCACCGTATGTGCTCTCCATGATCAGCAAATCCACATCCCTGTCCTCTTCCGCAAAAGAGGTAGTGGGATCGCGGATAATGGACTTTCCAAACCGTCCGATATCGCCTGTATAACAGACGGTAGCGGATTTTCCGTTTTGCTGGAGCCGGAGCATGCTGAAGGCTGATCCCAGGATATGCCCGGCATCATAAAACGTACAGGTTATCCCTTTCCCGACAGAAAACGGATGCTCGTATGGATATCCATCAAAAATCTCAAGCGTATTCTCGGCATCACCGGTGGTATACAGGGGCCGGATGCTTTTGATTCCGTGGTCGGCCATCAAACGGTCAATGTTTTCCACGTCCAGTTGATGACGTTTTTTCTTGAGGATCTTCTGAATTTCCCGGGTGTCTCTTTGTTTTTTTTTGCCGCGGCTCGTCTCCCTTTTCATCTGGGTGAGATGGTTCCGCAGTGCCTTGTAGTTCAGATAAGACGCATCCGACTCCTGTATGTGGGCGGCATCCAATAACAGGTAAGTACAGGCATCCGCTGTTGCACGCGTACACAGAATCCGACCATTGAAACCCTGTTTCATCAATACGGGCAGCCGGCCGGAATGGTCGATATGGGCGTGAGACAACAACACGTTGGTAATAGTGGTGGGATCGACCGGCATCACCCGGTTCTTTTCATATGATTCCTTCCGACGCCCTTGAAACATGCCGCAGTCAAAAAGGATACGATCTTGACCGGATTTTAACAGGTGCATCGACCCGGTCACTTCCCTGACAGCACCATAAAATGTAATCTCCATGATTTTCCTCCTGTTGATTCTTTTCTTCCACTTCGTTGGCAGAAAAGAATCAGGTTGTTTAGGCTGTAGGCTATTAGACTGTTAGGCGCTAAACTGTTTGCGGTCTACACCTACAGTCTAACAGCCTAATAGCCTACCCACCTGAAGTTCACGTATACGACATCAGGTGGGTCCGCAGATTTGCTTTCTTGTTCTTGATCCCCAGCTTCTGTCGGATACTGTCCCGGTGAGACTCGATGGTACGCGTAGACAAGAAGAGAGTGTCTGCAATTTCTTTGGTCGTTTTACCATGCTTGACCATATTGGCAATCTGCATCTCAGCGGGTGTTAAGTTCAAATAGCGTGTCGACAAAGCTTTTGCAAAAGGTGATACAATATCGTTCAGATTCGATTCCAGGATTTCCACAATGGTCTTCTGTCGATTGTCCAATCGACTCACTTTGATCTTTTCCAGAAAAGGCATGACCAGTTCCTTGACATTGTAGATAACCTGCTCCTCAAGCTCATTCTTGTCTTCCTCGCGCTTCTTCAAAAGTACCTTCAGGGCCGTATTCATCTCCTCAAGGTTTTCAGACTTGATTCTCAATTCCCTTGTCCGTTCATCCACCCGTTGTTCCAGTTTGTCGTGAGCTTCTTTGAGTTTTTGCTGCATGATATTTTTATGCAGTGCGATTTCAATGGCTGCAAGGAGCTGCCTCTCCTGCAGGGGTTTCAGAACATAGGCATAGGGCCCGATGGGTTTGGCGCGCTGGATCATCTCTTCATCCGCATAGGCCGTCAGAAAAATTACCGGTATATTGAGGGCCTCGTTGATTTTTGCCGCTGCCGATATCCCATCCAGTTTTCCGGGCATCACAATGTCCATCAGCATGAGATCCGGCTTGAGTTCCAGGGCCATCTCGACGGCATCCACCCCCGTGGAGGCAATTCCAACAACTTTGTAGTTGTTCGCTGTCAGGCACTCTCCGATTTGGGAGGCAATGATGACTTCGTCGTCGGCAATGATAATTCGCTGCATGATTCTTCACTCCTTTTGACATGGGTGCGCTGGATCGTCCATTGACTGTCGAGTTTATTTTTGACGACCGCCGCGATATGACCGTTGAAATAAACCTGTTCGATGAGATATCTTTTGTCCTGGTAGGCAATTTCCAGATGCTGCCGGTCCCATAACTGCTTGACCACACAATTTGAAAGCCCGGCCATACCAACACCTTCGGCTTTCAAAACCGCTTCCTTGGCCGTCCAGAATCGAAAAAACAGCATTTCAGAACGGGATCCCCCAAGGCGCCACTCCCGATCACCTGCCACCCTTTGGAACATGGGGCTTGAAATGGTCCGGACTTCTTCGATATCGATCCCGGTTTTTTGAAGAGAGATAACCGCACCCACGTATTTTGGCTTGTGCGTAAGTGACCAGTAATGGCCGTCGAATGGCAGGGGAACCCCGTGCTCATCCTTTATAAGTTCTCCAATCCGGAGTCGACATTTTACAGCGGATATTTCAAGGGCTTGACGCGCCAGGCGGCTCAGTGCCTTAACCCGTTCCCTACCCTTCAACTTGCGGTCCTTAAGGGGTACAGGGAGTATAACCGGGAAAACCCGATGCTCAAGATCCGATTCTGTATTGCTCTGTTTCATACTTGCATCTTCCCCGAGGTTGGGGTCTTGCATGAGAATTATTATTCCCCTTTAGGCACGACATGGTCGCGTTCAATAACATCGTGCAACGATTTTATTTTTAGTGCCTCGGCATAGATCTGTTTTTTGGGTAGACCGTAACGGTCAGCAATGCTTTTTACCAGACTGGAAAGCCTGAACCCGTCGGAATGAAGTCCTTGGATAATTTCTTCCCTGAGGGTATCCACATCGGGTATTTCCTGCCCGGCGGCCCCTTTTACAACCAGTGTGCATTCCCCCTTGATTTCCGGACGGCCTGCCAGCACATCAAGAATCTCCCATAAGGTTCCGCGGACAAATTCTTCATGACGCTTGGTCATTTCCCGTGACAAGACCCCTTGCCGATTCCCCAGCGTTTTGATCATATCGTTGATCAGCACCTTGATTCGCCTTGGCGACTCGTAGAAGATAAGTGTTTTTTTTTCGCCGGCCAAAGATTTCAGAATTTTCTGCCGTTTGCCTTCCTTGCGGGGCAAAAAGCCCATAAACACGTAGGCATCGGTGGGCAGCCCTGACGCACAGAGTGAAGCCAGCACTGCAGAAGCACCCGGTATCGGGACAATACGAATTCCCGATGCTATGGCTTCTTTGATCAAGCGATAGCCTGGGTCGGATAGCGTGGGCGTTCCTGCATCGGAAACAAGCGCAATGGACTCACCGCTCACTAAGCGTTTGACCAGCATTCCTGTTCGCTGGTTTTCGTTGTGCTCATGGAGAGATATCATGCTGTTGCGGATCGCGTAATGCGTCAGCAGTCGATTGGTATGTCGGGTGTCTTCTGCTGCAATGAGAGCGACATCCTTTAGCGTCTGAATAGCCCGGAACGTGATATCCGCCATATTCCCGATGGGAGTGGCGACCACGTAGAGGATACCGTTTACAGTGGAATTCAAAGCTGTATGATTATAATTTTCATCCATGACTTCATTCTAACGTAACCGGTAGCCCTTGCGCAACCGAAATACACCCCAAGGTTGCATAAACAACATGGCAAAAAAGAGTTAACGTTGGGGTACGGATATATTTGTGTTGAATTTTTTTTGAACTTTCTTAATACTGCAATATTCCTAAACCTGAACTAAGCGATTTTTATCTCGATGTCCAAAGGAGGCGGTTATGAAAAAAACCATGCTGGTTACCTCTCTGCTCATCATCCAGATCCTGATGCTCTCTTGCAGCGGGCAGGCAAAACAAGTCCAAAAGGACCCTCCGGCAGCACCAGGCTGGATTGATACCGGCGGTATTGACCGGTTTCCTTCAGACCTCTTCATCACCGGGGTGGGAAGTGCAGATGTAAAATACAGTGATACAGCGGCCGCTCAAGCCGAAGCAGATTCAAAATCCATTGCACAGGTTGCCAAACAGATCGAAGTCGTTATCCAGCAACTTTCCTCCAGTTTTGAACGGGAAATGTCGTCAGGCGTCGGAGAAACATTGAACCAGAGAGATATATGGGAGAAAACCGCTGCTTACGTCAAGATAAAAGTGGAGGGTGTCCGAATCGAAAGTCGCTACTATGATAAAAAACACGACCGGATGGTTTCACTTGCAGTTCTGGATCGGATGGCACAAGGCAAGAAAATATCCGACGAGATTACCGCCCTCAAGTCAAACGCGGCTGCCATGACCATGGAAGCTGAAAGGAGCAAGAAAAGTCTTCAAAAAGTGCATCGATCCGTGGCTGCTTATGGTCTGGCTATAAAAAAATTGATTCTGGCGGTGAGAAAAAATCAATATCTGGGAATTATCGCACCACGGATGATCCACAGAGACATCTCCACCACATTAGCAAGGCTTCAGGCAGATGTGACCGATCTTATGTCACAATTCTCATTTGAGATATTGGGGGGCGACAACCAGAAGGGAATAGTCGGTGGCAATTTACTGCAGCCGCTTCAGCTGAAGGTGTTTTATCGCAATCAACCGGCCCCATCCATCCCCATCATGTTTGCATTTGTCCAGGGTTCCGGCAATGTAGACCCGTATACACGATCCAACCCGAACGGTCTGGTTTCCTCCACCGCCGGCAATCTGGGCCCCACCGGCGAAAAATTCAACAAAATAAGAGTGTATATCAATGTCTACCCGTCTGACCCCAACATCCAGAAAGAACTGTCAGCAATTATCACACCCGTATACGCCCAGTTCACGTATGAACTCCCGCCCATTGAAGAAATCCGCGTCGCCGTGTTGATCAGCGAATACAACCTTGGATACGATCAGCGCGAATCTTTCTTGAAAAACCAGGTAGTCCAATCTCTGGAGCGATCCAATCTGCAGGTCATTAAGGAAATACCACGGGAGTATCAGTTGGAATCCTATGATTTGCGTGGCGGGCCGGGCCTCATGCAAAAACTGAAAAAACTATCGAAAATAGCGGACCTTGCCGTGGTGGGCGAATCCAGAGCGACCCTGCTGGACACCAGTTCCGGGTCTTCCCTCATCATTGCCAAAGCCCGGGCGGTGATCAAAATATTCGATCTGTCATCCAACACCGAACTCGGGAATGTGGATGTATCGACAAAAAGCGCCGGTCCTGACAGAGACGAAGCCGGCCGCAGAACTTTGAAAAAGCTCTCGACCTCGGCAGGAAGGGCTGTTGATAAGGAGATACAGCGGATATTGTTTGGGAAGTAAACCAACCAGGGTTCAAGGGGCAGAGGTTCCAAGGGTTCGAGGGAAAACATTGTCATTAGCTTCGCGTCATTGGTGGTCATTTACTTCGTGTCATTCATCGTAGCTACAAGCTGTCATCAGCCATGAGCGGCAATAAATAACGCGCGTAGCGCTAATATCGTCCGAAGGACAAATAACTATCAATGACACCCGAAGGGTAAATGTCGTCCGAAGGACAAATGACTATCAATGACAGCCGCAGGCGTAATATCGCCCGAAGGGTAAATAAAATCGCTTCGCGATTTTATTTGGTTAGTCTGTCGAAGAATTCGCCCGGCACTTCCACCTCCATTTCGACCTCCACCGCACCATCAGGCATTTCTCTTTTGTCAATGACCCTGGCACCCCTGAGAAATGAATTGACCTGAACATTCACCTGGTCGTTCTCGGTAATAAAGTCTTTGACAGTCGTCTTGGAATCTATCTGAGCACCCTGAATTTCCTGCACCAGATTCCGCATGGCATCAGCCTGGGCAGCCCTGGCGGCAAGCGTTCGCGCCAGCGTGGGGTTCTTGTGTTTTGCTGAAGGGACACCGATACCCCTGGCTCTGAAGATCCTGGGTTTCGAAGGTTCTTTCTTGGGTTTCGGTAACGGCGCCCTGTAGAGCGCCACCAGCCTGCTGTCCTTATCGACCTCCACGTCCACAGATGTCAAAAGATTGCCGTATGTCACCCCCACCACTTTGGCGTTGATATAAAAGACATCGTTCAACTCTGACACAGATCCTGAAATAATGGTCTCCGCACCCAGCAGTTTTCCGAACTCCTGTGTCGACGACTCATCAACAAACGACGAAACCTGAAACTGCTGTTCTGCAATGACCTTGTCAATGATAGCGCGCTCCAGGACCGAGAACTGTTCTGAACTGGAAAAATAAGGTGTCAGTTTGTCGGCAATGTAACGGCCCAGTTTTGAAACAGACTGATCGTCATTGACAAGATCTGCAATTGCGATGACCATGGGTTTACCCGACGGCCCTCCAGCCTTGCCCATATTCGACGACTCACTGGTGGTGTAGCTTTCTCCCGACGTCACGGCCACCGACGGGTCTGCCCTCCCTTCCTGCTTGGCAATTTCCCTCTCCAACTCCGCCATTGCATCGTCTGCATGCTGCTGGGTCTGTTCTTCCGGCGAGAGCGGTTTGCTCTCACTGCCCGCAGAAGCTGCCGAAAAACCATCCGTTTGTCTGAGCTTGTAAACTTCCTCGTTTAATCGATTCCCCAAATACTCGAGGGCCTCTACAAATTGAGAAAACCGTGGTGTTCGTTTTTCAAACGTCTCTTTTTCCTGACGACTCTCAAAAGCGGATGGTCTGCCGGGTGATGGTACTGAGGCGCATGATATAAAGGCAAATATCATCAAAACCGATACGACTATCGATAAAACTTTCAATACTGCCCCCTTTCCTTTAAAAAAACCGGTTGTTAGATAGATATCAAAGGTCGAATACACCCGTCAATATTTTTATATTGAGAATAAACAATTGACTTCAACCGGATTATAACTTATTTTTATGAATAAATTTGGTTGTCTCTTGTTCAGTTGTCCTTATACTGAAACCTTAGGTGAAATTTAATTCCTGCCTCACAGAGAGGAGGTAAAAATTGGTAAAACCCTTTAACGTTTTTCCCATTTTACTGATCGCCCTTCTTGTCACTTGTTGGATGCCCGGCCAACCGGTTCAGGCGTACACACCCAAAGAAATCTATCAGAAAGCAGGTCCCGGTGTTGTTTTCATCTTTGCCTCCAAGGGAGCCAGCAAGGGAAGCGGCGGGACGGGTTCGATTATCACTCCGGAAGGTCTTATTATCACAAACGCTCACCTCTTTACCCAGAAAGATTCGTCAAAACTTCTCTCCAATATATCGGTTTTTCTGAAGCCGGATAGAGTGACCGGTAATCATAAGACTGACCTGGCAAAAGGTTATCGCGGCGAGATACTGGCATATGATCTGCCGCTCGATTTGGCCCTTGTCAGGATCGTCAATCCAGACAGAAAATTTGCGACCGTACCGCTTGCAGATTCCGAAATCATCGACATCGGTGAGCAGGTTTATGCCATCGGTCATCCAGAACAGGGCGGCCTGTGGAGCTTGACGACGGGCGTCATCAGCGCCCGCTGGAAAAATTACGGCGGCGTGCAGGGAAAAAACCTATTCCAGACGGATGCAAGCATCAACAGGGGCAACTCGGGCGGACCACTGCTCGATGACCAGGCATCCATGATCGGCATTAATTCCATGATCGCCCGCAAGGCAGCCGATGGGCTGACCATTACAGATGTCAATTTTTCCATTCGGACCCAAGTCGCCATCGATTGGCTCAATCAAAATGGATACACAATATCGGCCGTACAGCAATCAGCCCCGAAGCCACAGGTTCATGCACAAAAAACTGAAAAACCGAAAGCGCCCGAAGAAGTGCCGGAAAAAACTGTATTGAAATCAAAACCACCTGTGAAGAAAGAAGAAACCATCCCACCGATGGTGGAAAAGCCCTCACAAAAACAACCGGTTCTCACCCAGGAACAGCCTAAAAAAGAGACCGTACCCACCCCCGTGGCACCTAAGACAAAAAAGCCGGCAGCACCCAAAGACACCCCATCCGCCGAAAACCTCATGCCCCAAAAACCCAAGCAGGGTAAGATTCTGACAGAGAAAAAGCCATATCACATGGATTCCCTGCTGGAGGGGATGCGCGAAATGGAAGATTTAATGGAAGAAATGCAAGATATGATGGATGATTTTAAAGAAAGAAGAAAAAAATGAAAGCAAAATACCTCGTTGTCGTCTGTGCATTAATAGTAACGGGCATGTTCTTTTTGACGGGCTGCTCTTCAACACCTGAAAGCGCCTTTTCCAAAGGGCCTGAATGGGTCTACAAAGGAAGTGGTGCATTTGACGCTGAAAAAGGAAAGGTTTTTTATGGGGTCGGAATTGCCTCGGGTATTAAAAACAAAGCACTGCTGGTAACGACTGCGGATAATCGCGCCAGGGCCGAAATCGCCAAGACCCTTGAGACCTATGTTGCCGTTCTGGCAAAAGATTACATGGCCTCCACAACAGCTGGAGACATGTCCGCATCATCGGAAGAACAACATGTAGAGCAGGCTCTTAAAACTTTTTCCAAGACAACG
The DNA here is from genome assembly GCA_003647375.1 of Deltaproteobacteria bacterium. The sequence continues at coordinate 490 of QMMS01000037.1, read as the reverse complement.
ATTCATGGCGCCACCATTGTCGATCATTGGCAGGACCCGGCGGACATGACCATGTACGCCTTGTGTGAACTTGACCTGTTTGCTTTCAAGGATGCACTGGAGACCCACAAGGAATTGGATGCCAAAGTAAGAGATTACGTCAGAAAGAATGCGGAAAAATTGCACGACCAGCTCGAAGAGATGGAAAATAAATAGTAGATACCAGGGTCCAGCACTGATTCAACCCTATAAGGGATTAATTTTATTCACATCCAGCGTGTGATAAATTCTAAATCCGAATATCAAAATACGAAACAAATCTAAATATCAAATGCTCAAATGATTGAAGAACTCGCAGCAAGCTGCCAGGAATCTTCGACCGTAAGGAATTCTGTCTAATTTAGATTCGCTCGCATTCCCCGTAGCAAGCTACGGGGAATGCGCTCGCTATTGCGGTTAAAACATGGTGCTTGAACTGGTAACTAAGGTCTTGTTTTGATCATTCGAATTT
>QMMS01000036.1 GCA_003647375.1 Deltaproteobacteria bacterium | reverse complement strand
GGCCGATCTCTGCCGCCCGGATGGGGAATTCCCGGTAAGAATGGGGCCGGTTTCCATAAAGCAGCATACCCCCGGGACAGTTCATGGGTTTAATGGCATAGTCATCTTCATCCACCATGGTGGTGTACATGTTTTCCCGATAGTTCTCCCAATGGCCGCTCCGCTCCCACAGAGACCGTTTCAACATGATCGGCGTCTTGGTCTCCACATAACCTGCGGCCTTGTGTTCATAGCGCCAGTATTCCAGCAGGGTATTCCAGAGCTCCATACCCTTGGCATGAAAGAAGGGCATTCCCGGCGCCTCGTCATGAAAGCTGAACAGATCCAAGGCTTCGCCGATTTTGCGGTGATTCCGTTTTTTGGCCTCTTCAAGATATCGGAGATGCTCTTTCAGCTCCTTTTTGTTGAAAAAAGCCGTTCCATATAATCGCTGCAACTGCGCCTTGGTCTGATCAGCGCGCCAGTAAGCACCAGACACCTTGGTCAACTTGATGGCCTTTACAAATCCGGTATGGGGCACATGAGGCCCCCGGCAAAGATCTGTAAACCCCCCCTGCTCATAAAGGGATATCCGGCCGTCTTCCAGGGCTGAAATCATTTCCAGCTTGTAAGGTTCATCCTTGTAGAACGCCAGGGCTTGGGCCTTGGAAACCTCGCTTCGCTGAATCGGAATTTTCTCTTTCACCAGTTTTTTGATCTCGGCTTCGATTTTGGGAAAGTCATCTTCGGAAATCGGTTCCATGTCAATATCGTAATAAAACCCATCATCAATCACCGGCCCGATAGTCAACTTGGCATTTTTGTATAATCTCAGCACAGCCTGTGCCATGACATGGGCGGCACTATGACGCATTATCTCCAGGGCTTCCTTGTCCCGGGTCGTTATCAGCCGGATGGCTGCATTTTTTTTCACAACCGTGCTCAGGTCAACCACCTCTTCATCCAACTCCATGGCCACGCTATCTCTGGCCAGACCTTCCGAAATACTTCCGGCAATGTCAAAACCGGTGGGAAAATCATCAAAAGGCTTTGTGCTTCCGTCTGGAAATGTTATATTGATCATCGTTCGTCACCTTGTCATAAAATCATTTTATGATTTTATTTGTTTCAGGAAGTCGGAAAGTTCTTCTGTCAAACACTTAACCACGCAATGGCTCAAGAAAACTTTCCGGGTGCCTGTTTAATAACCCGTAAACATTATTATTTAGGCCAATTGCAGCACTAGGTCAAGAAAAATTTGGTGAGACATGCAGCAAGATTCTGAATTCCAATTTGAATTTATAGACACAACATCCGGTTTAGACATTGTTTTGAAATCCCTCCGGGGCGCCGGGGCTCTCGCTGTGGATCTGGAGGCGGATTCCATGTTCCACTTTCAAGAAAAGGTCTGTCTGATCCAGATAGCCTCGAGCCACCACTTGTTTATCGTGGACCCTATCCCGATCGAGGATTTATCAGCGCTTAAACCACTTTTCGAGAACCGTCGGATCAAAAAAGTTTTCCATGGCTCCGATTATGATGTTCGCTCCCTTTTCCGGGATTTCGACATCACTATTCACAATCTGTTCGATACGGAACTGGCCTCTCGATTCCTGGGTTTTCAACAAAGTGGCCTGGATGCAATGCTGCAAACTTTCTTCAATGTCAAGCTGGAGAAAAAATACCAGAAAAAAGACTGGTCCATGAGACCGCTGCCTGAAGCCATGATAACCTATGCAGCCAAGGATGTTCACCATCTTCTCCCCCTGGCAAAACTTCTGGAGGAACAGCTTGCCGAGAAAAACCGCTTGACCTGGGTCCATGAAGAATGTGACCTGCTGAGCAGGGTTCGACCCAACGCAACAAATGTCAAACCGCTGTTTCTCAGCTTCAAAGGGGCAGGGAGGCTGCCACCAAAAGACTTGGCTGTCCTGGAGGAACTTCTGAACTACCGTAAACAGTCTGCCCATAAAAAAGACCTCCCACTTTTTAAAGTTATCGGCAATCTCTCCATTCTGACCCTGGCACGTGAAAAACCCCAGACAAAGAAAGCCCTGGAGGCATGTCGCGCCCTGAGCACCAAACAGGCCAACATGCATGGCCGCCAACTGATAGAGGCTATCAACAAAGGTCTGAAAACACCGAGCGATCAACTCCCGATCTACCCAAGAACCCGGACACCCAGAATGCCTGAGTCAAAAATCCGCTTAGCCAACAAACTGAAAAACTGGAAAGATAAAAAAGCGGCCGACCTGGCCATCGATCCCGCCCTGGTTTTGAACAAATCCCAGACAATGGATATCGCCAGGACTTCTCCCTCTGCCATAAGCGATCTGGATGACATCGCCAGCCTTAAATCATGGCAGGTTCAAGCCTTCGGGGAAGAAATTATCAGGTGTGTCAATAAAAAACGAGGGTCCGAGGATCCAAGGGTTCAAGGGTAAGCCATAAGCTGTAAACTGTAAACCACTTATAGATAAAGGAAGCGTTTTAGTAAAGAGATAAGCCCTATGAGCCATCAGCTACAAAAAACCCAATCAACCCGATAAACCCAATAAACTCAATGAACCCAACAAGCCCAATAAAAACCGTCTGTGCCCGTGATTGCTATGATGCCTGTTCGTTGGTTTTCCATGTCGATGAACATTGCAACATCACATCGGCTCATGGAGATACCGAGCACCCGTTGACCAAAGGAATGGTCTGTCCCAGAAGTGCCAGGGACCAAGACAGACTTCTATCCAATCGCATCGACAGCCCCTTTATAAAAATGGCCTCCGGTTTCAAAAAAATCAGCTGGGACCGGAGCCTTGATCTCATATCACGCAAACTTGCCCATGTTATCGCTAAACAGAGAGCCCATCGGATTCTTTTTTTAAATTATGCCGGGAACACCGGTCTGATCGCCAATGCATTTCCCAAGCGATTGTGGAATGCCCTCGGTGCCACTCAAACTGATGGTGCCCTGTGCAGTAAATCGGGGCATTTGGGAATTTCAATGCATTACGGCGATAGTTACGGTGCCAACCCGCTGGAAATGCCTTCCATGAAACTCCTGGTTTTCTGGGGATTCAATGCGGCGGTGAGTGCTCCCCATATCTGGCGCCTGGCCCTCACGGCCCAAAAGGAGGGGCGGGCCAAAATTGTTGTTATCGATCCCATTGAAACCAATACGGCGAAAAAGGCTGACTTGTGGGTCCGGACAAAACCGGAGACAGATGTTGCGTTGGCCTACGGTCTTTTGAACCGGCTCATCGCCTCCGGGTATGCAGATGCTGCATTCCTGGAAAAATGGACCACTGGAGTTGATAACTTGAAGGCCGAGGCAGTAAAATGGTCCCCTGAAGCCGTCCAGCAATTAACCGGTGTTTCCCCGGACACACTGCAACTACTGTCAAAACTGTATGCCGGCAACAAACCGAGCATGACCCTTATAGGCTATGGTCTTCAGCACTGTTCAAACGGTGCGGATCAAGTGAGAGCTGTGGCCATGATACCGTCCGTACTGGGGATCCACCGCGGCTTCTTCTATGGAAACGGCAGCACCTACCTGATAGACAGATCGCTCATCAACGGAAAATCGTTGACCGCTAAAAAACCCAAAATCATCCACCAGGTCGCTGTGGCCGATCACATCAAACAGGGAGATTTTTCAGTTGTGTACGTCAGTTGCATGAATCCCGCCATGACCCTCCCCAACCAGAGCGCATTTCAAGAAGGCCTGGCCCGCAACGATCTCTTTCTGATTGTTCATGAAACCCACTGGACCGAAACGGCAAAATTGGCCGACATCGTTTTACCGGCACCCACATTCCTGGAGAAAGAAGATATCGTCATTCCGGACAGTCACAATTGTGTTCAGTTCAGTCGCCAGGTTACCCAACCTGTGACCGATAGCCGCCATGAAATCAAGGTCATGACAGGTATTGCCCGGCGGCTGGAACTTCAGGAGCCATGGCTCTATGAAGACGCCCTGACGGCCATTACGTCTGCCATGCCGGATGCATTTGAAAACGGGGACATGCAGGACCTGATGTCCGGCAGACGGCTCAGGCTTGCATGTAAACCCAGAGATCACTATCCAACACCTTCCGGTAAAATTGAGTTCTACGCCGGAGCGGCATTGGCGAGCGGCCATTCCCCCATGCCGACGCAAAAGGAATGGGTAGCAAAAACAGAACAATTTACCTTCATGACCAGTTCCGTATCAAACCATACGCATACCCAATTCCAAGAAATTTATGGAAGCATCCCCGCAGTTGTTCATATCAACCCGCAAGATGCTGCAAAAGCTGGTATCGGCGGCGGAGAAGACGTTTTGCTGAAAAATCACCTCGGCAGTCTCAGAATGCGGGCTGTCATTTCAGAAGCCCTTCCGGAAGGTGTTGTCTGGTCCCCCAAGGAAGCCGCAGACCTCGACGGCGTTTCCCAGAACAGCATGACGAGCAGCCGGCCGCAGGCCATCGGGAATGGGCCCCGATTCAACACGACCCGGGTGACATTGCGGAAAATATGAAGTAAGGAGGATGTCATGTCAAAAGCGATCAAACTCTACAATAACGGAGGGCCTGAAGTCCTCAAATGGGAGGATCACGACCCTGGAAGTCCTGGAGCCGGTGAGGTACGCATTCGGCATAAAGCCATCGGACTCAATTTTATCGATGTCTATCACCGAACCGGGCTGTATCCACTCCCGGCGCTACCTGCCATACCCGGTTTGGAAGGATCCGGTGTCGTGGAAGCTGTCGGAGAGCAAGTGAATGGCGTAGTCGTGGGTGACCGAGTGGCGTATGCCGGCGTGCCCCCTGGTGCCTACGCCCAGGTGCGCTGCATCCCTGCTCACCGGCTGGTAAAGATGCCCGACGACATATCATTTGAAACAGCAGCCGCCATGATGCTCAAGGGCATGACCGCACGCTACCTCATACGGGGTTGTTATCCCGTTTCATCGGGGGACACCATCCTTATCCACGCAGCCTCCGGGGGGGTCGGATCAATTGTCTCTCAATGGGCCCATGACATCGGCGCCACTGTAATCGGCACGGTTGGTTCGGCTGAAAAAGCGGAAAAGGCACGATCCAATGGATGCGATCACCCAATTCTTTACTCCCAGGAAGATTTTGTCGAAAACGTCAGAGAAATTACAAACAACAGAGGTGTCAATGTTGTCTATGATTCCGTGGGTCAGACCACTTTTATGAAATCACTGGAATGCCTGCAGCCTCTTGGCACCATGGTCACCTTTGGACAGTCATCCGGTTCGGTGCCGCCCCTCGAACTGGGCGTTCTGGCAGCCAAGGGCTCCCTGTTCCTGACCAGACCGAGTCTCATGACCTATACCGAGAAGCGGGAGGATCTCCTGGCGCATGCAAACGATCTTCTTGATGTCGTCCAAAGGGGCGCCGTAAAGATTACCATCGGCCAGACCTATCCGTTGTCAGAGGCATCCGTTGCACATCGGGACCTGGAAGGGAGAAAAACCACCGGGTCTACTATTTTGATACCCTGATGCCGTCGCTTCGCGCCGGCATTTGACGCGGCTGCGCCGCTTTTATTTATTTCTCGATAATACTTCGTAACAGTTCTCGATAATACCGATAATTTTCAAAGGGTACATCCTCTCGCACGCGACCGTCTGCCAGGGGAATATAGCCGCCCTGATCCAACAGGGGCGGCACTTTGGTTTGGATTTCCTTCTTGATGTCCTCCTTGCTGCTGCGAAGTGCATCCAGGTCGATACCACCAATGAGCCTCAGGTCCCTGCCGAATTCCTTGCGAATGCTGCGGTAGTCCATGGCCTCGATATTAATCTCGCAGGCCCACAGCCCGTTGAATCCCCATTTCAGAATGCTGGGGATGAGAATCCGGGCATTGGCAAAAGTTTGGAATATAATGGTCTCCACATGGTTTCGATGCAGAACATCCAGGATGGGCTGATAAGTTTTCAGAACGATGTTTTCATACATTTCCGGCGACATCAAGGGACCCTCGTTGCCGCCGATGGGTTCACTGAAAATGACGGCATCAACATTGACGTCCTTGAGGACTTTTTCGGTGATCGCTGCAGCAAACCGGCCTTGCGCCTTCATCATATCCCGCACCAGGTTTGGTTTGTCCACCAGCTGGGCCATGACCTCGTAAAAGCGTTGCCAGTCCCTGACACCCATACTCAGAAAAAAACCCTGATGGACATACAACATTAATACATGCTCGCGGTGTTTCCAGTTCTGAACACGCTTTTTCCATTGTTCGGGAAACCGTTTTGGGTCATCCGGGTTTAGATGTTGCCTGAAGTAATCCAAATCTTTTTCTGTGGTTGGCCAATGTTTCAATTCAGGATACGGGTCCAGGTTCAGCTCCATTCGTTCGCGCACATCAGAAGGGAACCCTCTTGCCAATTCATGTCTTCCGGAAAGGCCCTGCCCCTTCCAGACATGGATGACCTCATCTCGAATGCCCTCTTCGAAATAAGGCACGCGATCCGGCTGCCCGAGTCGCATGACTTCCAAAAATCGCTCACGGCTTGTCATGCTGCCTGATGTTTGTGAACATTGCACGTAAATCCTCCTGATACCCTCTTTATCGTAAATACCCGGGTCCAAAAGGCCCGGCACTGATTCAACCCTAAAGAGTTAATGTTATGCGCATTCAGCGTGTGATAAATTCTAAATCCGAATTTAGTGCTTCGGATTTCAGTGACTACCGCCAGTGGGTAGCCTGTTTGTAATTGCACTCATAAATAAAATCGTATAACATTTTTATTACATGAATCATATCCGGGATACAATAAAGCATAACAATGTTCTATGGACTTGAACAAGATGCACCTTGTTTTGATCATTCGAGTTTGTGTCATTTGGTATTGTTTGGGATTTCGTGCTTCGGGTTTATCTTGTTACACCAATCGGTATAGCCAAATATTCCTGAATCGGCCCAGAAGATCTGGTTTTTCAAGATAGTATATAGGAGGTGCCATGCGAAAAGGCAGCAAGCCGCTATTGTATGATGAAAAGGATGGGATCGCTTTCATTCGGATGAATCGCCCTGACATGAAAAATGCCATCAATTCCGAATGCTGGCATTTGTTTGAAGAATATTTTCAAACCCTTTCATCTCAATCCCATATCCGGGCACTCGTCATTACGGGCACCACACCTGGTATCTTTTCGGCGGGCGTCGATGTTCACCCCTCGGATCCGCTCATATCCAGGTTGTTTACGGCGCTTCAGGAAAACAACCGAAAAGTTGTGCTCGAGGGAATTGCCTATATGCAGGGTGTTTTCACGATGCTTGCCGATCTTCCATTTCCAACCATAGCCGCCATCAACGGGATCTGCTACAGTGGCGGACTCGAGTTGTCTCTGGCCTGTGATATCCGCATCGCCTCCCATGACACCGTGCTCTGTTTCCAGGAAACACGCCTCGGGCTCATCCCTGATCTTGGTGGAACGGTTCGTCTGGCCCGGCTGGTAGGTCCCGGCAGAGCCAAGGAATTGATATTTTCCGCCCGCAAGATCGACCCGGACGAAGCCCTGACAATGGGCCTCCTCAATCATGTCTTTTTAAAAAAGGATTTCATTCGACAGGTTGAAACGTATGTGAATAACCTCATGACCAATGGACCCCAAGCTATCAATTCTGTCAAGCATATCGTCGATGCCGCCATGGATATATCGGAGAAGGAAGCCCTGATTGTTGAAAAGGAGCAGGCTACCATAAACATCATGAGTGGCCAGTGTATCGAGGGCATCGGCGCTTTCCTGGAAAAAAGAGCGCCAAAATGGCAGCCATGAATTAGTAATATATGAATACCCGTCCCCTAAACCTTTAAATAAAATTAATTCACGGCAGGGAGTGCAGGGTTTCCTTGATACGTTCTTTTGCTTCCGGGGAAAGCTTGGCCGGGAGGTCGCAATGGGTCAAATCAGTATCCGTGTGGCGACCCATTTTCCTCATCAGATGGAGTTGATTATAAAATCGGGCACAGTATCGGCACATCAAAAGATGCATCCGAATTGCCATGTGATGATGGAATGGTAGTTGGCCATCCATTGATTGGGATATCTTTTGGGAAACGTCTTTGCAGCTGAACATCCAGTGTTTCATTTTGTAGTTACCTCTTGCTGCTGGCCGAATCCAACCAATTCAAGGCATTTTCGCAACAACATTCTTGCACGATATAAAATCACCCAACAGTTGGTGGATGTAATATCAAGACGTTTGCAGATTTCGTCCGTACGCAATCCCTCGATTTCTCTAAACACAAATACATCAGCCATTTTTTGGGGCAAGTCCGACAGACATCGGTAAAAATGATCGAAAGCTTCTTTGACCTCCTGGGACTTGCCTGGATTGGCGCTCCAGTGTTGCGGACGAACTTGCCAGCCCCCTTTTTCATTGAAGAATCCATCCAGGTTGTCTGGATCATGCCAACGGTCCTGTGCATAAACCGTAGACTTATTTTTTCGATAATGATCGATGACCTTATGTTTCAGAATGCCAAACAGCCAGGTTTTTTCAGATGATTGTCCCTTAAACCGTTCTTGCGACTGCACGGCAGCCAGAAATGTTTCCTGAACAAGATCCTCTGCTACCTCCCGTTTGTTGACTCTTGCAAGGGCAAAATGAAAGAGCGCGTCTCCATATTGATCCACCCATGCCTCGGAATTTACTTTCAGTGCATCTTCCATTCTCAGATGATACCCCTATAAAATCTTTAACGATTTTATTAAGATATCAAAATGACCCCATTTTGCAAGCTGTAACACGGTAAAGATGCTGCTGACATATAGGGTATTTCCTTCCAGGCGATTAAATCCGGAAACAACCTGCCCCCGTTCAAACCAGAGGACAGGTTGCTTTCACCAGGACCGATTAATACATTATAAAGGAGCTTTCAAAGCACCTACCATGTTGTCCATGTCCTTGGGGTCGCCATTGGGATGCAGTACCACCATGACCATCGCCCATTTCCCAAAGGGTGTTTTAGAAAGTGACGCACTGTAGTTTCCATCTCCCCATTTGTCCGTCCGGAACATGTAAGGCATCGTACCGGCACCGATTGCTTTCTTTTTGGGTTTCATATTGACGAACCACACCGTGTAAACGGCATCGGGTTTGAGATCTCGTGCCTGTATACTGACATGGGTCTCGTCTATGACCGCAGTTCCATTTGCGTCAGGGTGGTCCGGTGTCGCTTCAAGTACAAAGGTCCGGGCATTGCCTGATGCCCAAGCAAAAGAAATGAAAAATATGCTGATGAAACCGATTAATGCGATTTGAAACATTCTTTTTGAGTTCATCGTTGCCTCCTTATGGTATGTGTGACATGCGCTTGTTAAACGTTATGCCAACAAACAGTTGGTCACGTTTTATAGTGTGAAAAGCCTTGTTTCGGTATCATTAATTAAGCTTTCCTTTTGGTTCATTGGTCGGTACAATTCAAAATTCCTTACAAAAAAAGGGCAAAAATATGTTGATAAATCGTTATGGGATTTGGGAAAATGGATTTATTGCCGGACACGTAAATTTCTGGAGCCATCTTAGCCGGTTCAACAATTTACTGGTGATCATGAACATCAGCATGTTTTTTCTGACCGGATTGGTGGCAAAGGGATATTATTATACTTTTTATTCCTTAATCTGTCTGGGAGCTGTGGGGATGGGCATCCTTGTGCCCACATCGCTAATTCGCCGGCTTTGGTATTATTGGATATTTTTTAGTGTTGAGCTACTCGGTCTCTATTATCTGGTTGCCAGCATGATATACTGGATCAATAATAGTGCTGCATAGGATGCGATCTGAGGTTTTAAAACCACAGGGTTCGCGCATAAATAACTTAGCAGAGTTGGCGCTCATATTTGGTTCAGGTTTGGCTCATTCGAGAGAGCAAAACCACAGGAATAGCGTGCTATTTCGCGGATTTTGCGAGTGAGACATCGGCCAAAGATGAGCTGAAGCTGAGATGCCAAAATGTGAAGTTATTTTTGCGCAAGCCCTAAGTCTCCTCCTTGGCCAAGTCCGATTTGAGAAAGGATTGGACAACCTGTTGCTGATAGAGACTCAACCCCTGAAAAATCACCCCGATCCCTTTGGCATCTCTTCGAACAACCGTACCCTTGATCGTACAGTGTCTCCAGGCATCTAAAGATGTCAGGGCCAACAAAATTTCACTGCTGACCGTCACCGGATGGTGGGTCTGGATATAAACACCTTTAAGGCTCATATTCTTTATAACCCCCTCGTAAGACCAGTCACTGATATCGAAATCCACCGCAATATGGCAGTCATGTCTTGGAAACTGCCGCATCTCGGCATTTCCAAACTGCCGCTCATCCTCGGCCTTATGGCTTTCCAGCAAAAGGCTCATCAGGGGGGTATTTATCTCCCGTTCTTTCTCAAACGGTGCTAAATCGATATCGATGATGGTTTCAGGCCATCCCAGAATGTCAATGGCTGCTTTTTTGCCGCTCAACCCACTGAGCTTTGCAGCAATCAGCTCACCCTTACTGAAGAACAGTTCTCCGGTTTCACGACTTCCACGGACGCGCAGGACACAGGAATTCCCTTCCAGCTCGAGCATCTGGGTAAATGATGAAAGACTGATACCGCGGATGCGGCCGCCATATGCTATCTTAAGTTCAGCCAGCAGCAGCTCGGTAAGAGCATCCATATTGATGGGCTCTTCCAGATAAGCGGAAACACCTACCTGGTCAATTTTTGATTTCAAGGTCGGTGATACCACATCGGTCAGAATCACCCGTAATACCTTTGGCCAGGATTCTTTCAGTTTTTGAATGAAACTGATGCTGTCTTCCTCTGGTACCCGCAGGCCGGTAATCACCAGGTCGATCGCTACCCTGTCGATAAGCTTCAATGCCTTGGCACTGTTTTCAACTTTTATGATCCGGAAAAAAATACTATGATCCCTCAACAGGCTCGCTATAATTTCAAGCATGATCGGATCATTGTCGACAATCAATACAGTTTTCATAAAGGCCACTCATTCCTGGGTTTTGGGTCAAACCTGAACTGAGCGATTTTTCCCGAAGAGGTGTGCCGAAATCTTGATGGAGAAGGGTTCGAAAAAAAACACAGGCATACCCGTAGGTCTGTCGAGGCTTTTTGCAAACCCTCGATCCGCAAGAGATCGGTGCAGATCGAGATAAAAATCGCTCACTTCAGGTTAAACTTCGGAGCATCATCCAGCACGCATTAACCGTCCGGAATTCATACTAAAAAAAACCCGTATGGGTCAAGTGATAATTTCTCCTTGACAATTATCACTCGGTTAAATATGTCTACATGCTCACAAGAGGGGACCTATGAACATAGCTATAAACCATAGTCAATCAATACGTTATCATTTTGGGCGCTTCTTCTTTTGCTTTAGAGACGTCCATCCGGTTATCTGACAATCATAGACAGTAACGTTCCCCGGGTGGACATTTCAGGCCGCTCGGGGTTTTTTTAAGCCCTGGGAATTGATTTCTCGGGGTTTTTTTTAGTGGAGAGAACATATATCAACCGAGGTGAAACATGAAACTGGAAGAGATTCGCAGCCGGATCGATAAAATTGACAGGGAACTTCTGGTCATTCTCCAGGAGAGAATGGGACTGGCGCTGCGCTCTAGTAAATTCAAGGAGACCGTCAGCGATCCTGAAAGGGAGAAATCCATGCTCGCCCGGATCGAGCGGATGAACCTGGATCTCATTAAAGGGTCCTTCTCAAAACAACTGCTGCAGACGATTATCACGGAAAGCAAACGCCTCCAGAAAGAAAATCGTCCCCTGGTGGCCTTTCAAGGCGAACACGGCGCCTACGGGGAGGTGGCAGCCCGCCGGCTGGTTCCAGAGGGTGCCTATATTCCCTGCATGGAATTTGTGGACGTCTTTCGCGGGGTCGAAGAAGGCGCCCTCGACCTGGGTGTGGTGCCGGTGGAAAATTCACTTGAAGGCGCCGTAACACAGGTCAATGAACTGCTGACCACTACCCGTCTGAAGGTTATCGGCGAAGCCAAGGTGCCGGTGAACCATTGCCTTCTGGCAACCGAAGATACGGATTACCGGGAAATTCGGATGGTCTATTCACACCCCCAGGCCCTGGCACAGTGCCGGGGGTTTCTCACCCGGAACAAGCTCGAACCAAGACCTTTTTATGACACGGCCGGTGCGGCAAAAATGCTGGCAAGGGAGAATCTAAAAGCGGCGGCGGCCATTGCCAGTGCCTTGAGTGCAGAACTCTACAATCTCGAAATTATCAAAGAAAAAATTGAAGACGGACCTTCCAATTCAACCCGGTTCCTGCTTTTGTCCAGGGAGGCAAATGTCGGCGGCGGCAACAAGACCTCGATTATCTTTGCCACGCCCCACACGGCCGGCAGTCTGTACAGCGTCCTGCGCCTCTTTGCGGAAACCGATATCAACCTGACGAGAATCGCGTCAATGCCGCTGCGTTCGGAACCGAGTAATTACAGCTTCTTCCTGGATTTTGAAGGCTCGGAATCTAATGAAAAGATCGCCGATGTTCTGGATAAAATGGAAAAGCTGACTATTTCCATGAAGAATCTCGGAACCTATCCTGCGGATGACGGCAAACAGCCGGTCGCCTGTTTGAAGCAAGTTAGCGACCGTAAGAAAGACTAGAGAGTTGGATACCAAGGAAGAAAAAATCTCATTCAAATCCGATGGGCTTCAATTGCAGGGACTTTTGCACCGTGCCGGTGAAAAAGGCGTCGTGGTTTCGCATCCCCACCCGCTGTATGGTGGCAACATGTACAATCCGGTGGTGGAAGCCATCACGCATGCGTTTCAGCATCAGGGATATACGACATTACGATTCGATTTCAGGGGCGTCGGCAGTAGTCAGGGGACCTATGATAAAGGAACGGGAGAAAAAAGGGATACCTGCCGGGCATTGGCCTATCTTGCGCAAATCAACATTGATAAAATCTGCCTGGCAGGGTATTCGTTCGGCGCATGGGTAAATGCTCAGATCCTTCCGGGGGACGCACCCGTTACCGAAATGATCATGGTCTCCCCCCCGGTAGCATTTATCGATTTCGAGCATATTCAAAAAATTACCACCCTGAAACTGGTCGTCACCGGTTCCAGGGACGACATTGCACCGGCTCACATGATTCAGGAACAGCTGCCCTCTTGGAATCCGGCAGCACGATTTGAAATCATACCGGGGGCCGATCATTTTTTTTCGGGTTATGCCGAAATTCTGGCATCAACGTTGATGACATATCTATAGCAGTTGTCAAAATCCGTTCCGATTGCATTAGAAGGGGTTTCCATATTTTTTTTAAAGGCCAGATCAAACCAAGCCCTGGCAAAAGCTATTTAAAGAAATGAAACTCATCCATTTCAAACTCCTCATGACGGCCATTTTCTGGGGAGGAACGTTCATTGCCGGGAGAACGCTATCAGACAATGTGGCCCCCTTTTCCGCTGCCTTTCTGCGGTTTGTCATAGCCTCGATCCCTCTATTGTTCATGACGTATCGAATGGAAGGCCGATTCCCCCCCATACAAAAGGATAAAGTATTCTACCTGCTTCTGCTCGGTCTCACGGGGGTTTTCTCCTATAACGTATTCTTCTTCAAGGGATTGCGTCTCATCCACGCGGGCAGGGCGTCTCTCATAATTGCCAACAACCCTATTTTCATCACCATTGCCTCATTTTTCCTGTTTAAAGAAAAATTGAATGCCGTTAAAATTGTCGGCATACTGGTGTCCGTGACCGGTGCCATGGTTGCCATATCCAGGGGAAATCTCCAGGGTATGCTGACGGAAAGTTTTGGATACGGAGAGATTTTTATCTTTTTGGCCGTCCTGAGCTGGGTGGCCTATTCTTTGATCGGCAAACGTGTCATGCAGGACTTCTCTGCGATTGAAGCAGTTACCTATGCCTCGGTCACAGGTGCCATCATGCTGTTTCCAGCTGCTTTGGCCGAAGGAATATCCACCGATATATTCGATTATTCTCTAGTGAACTGGTTCAGCCTGTTCTATCTCGGCTTCTTTGGCACGGTCCTGGGTTTTGTCTGGTATTACGAGGGTATCCAGAAGCTGGGACCTTCAAAGGCCAGCCTGTTCATCAATTTTGTTCCCATCGCCGCCATCATACTGGCATTTCTATTTCTGGATGAACCCATTACCATCTCCCTTCTGGCAGGAGCCGCCATGGTCAGCCTGGGTGTTTATCTGACCAATACAGGATCCTTGTTCAACGGTCGTTTTTGAAGAACCCCGCAGACTCCTGCCTTAACCCGGACCTTAAAGCAAGGTTAAATCGCGTAGCGGTTGAACCTTCATGGAAAGCTTTGACATGAGAAAAGCAATTTAGTAAAACCTGAACTGGGCAATTTTTCCCGAGCAGGTGTGCCATGAATTTCCACAACAACAAAACCCATAAACACGTACCGGAGGAAAAAGATGAATCGAATAGGGTTTATTGTCCTGATACTGACAAGCATCATTATCATGGGTGGCTGTGCCGCCCCGCAGGTAAAACTGTTTTCTGATGCATCGGATCCGCTCAAGGAATCGATATTGCAGGGAACGGAAAAAGGGAAAGTCCTGGTTGTCTCCCTGCGGGGGGTCATCTCCACCCGTCCGAAGGAAGGCACGTTCCGAACAATGCCAAGCATGGTTCAGGAGATTGTTTCTCAGCTACGCATGGCCGAAAAGGACAAGGAAATCAAATGCCTTCTCCTGAAGGTGGACTCGCCGGGCGGAACAGCCACTGCCAGCGATATCCTCTACAATGAAATCCTGGCGTTCAAGGAGCGCACCAAAGCCAAAATCGTGGTATCCATGATGGACATCGCCGCCTCAGGCGGCTATTATGTATCCCTTCCGGCAGATGTGATCTTTGCCCACCCGACAACCATCACCGGCTCCATCGGCGTGATATTCATGAGGCCCAATGTTACGGGATTCATCGATAAAATCGGTTTAACCATGGACGTCAACAAGTCGGGCAAAAACAAAGATATGGGCTCGCCATTCCGCCGGCCCACAGAAGAAGAAACGCAGATATTGCAGGATTTGACCGACGGTCTTGCAGATCGGTTTCTGAAACTCGTTGTAAAACATCGCGGCCTGGAAGAAACCTCCCTGTCCATGATATCCACAGCCAGGGTCTATCTGCCGGCTGAAGCCAAGGCACTCGGGCTCATCGACAGGATCGGCTATTTGGATGAAGCCGTAGCAGAAGCCATCAAAATATCAGGACTCCCCGAAAAAGCAAAAGTTGTGGCCTATCGCCGTACGGTATTTCCCAATGACAATCTCTACAATCCTTTGACCACGAGTTCAAATGTCCAGGCAAAACCCTTGTTCGACCTGGGGATCCGGAACGCGGCAACCCATCTCGCACCCGGGTTTTACTATGTCTGGACACCGGCGATAGGACTTTAACAATTAGCCGTAAGCGGTAAGCCATAAGCAGCTTGACGCTTACAGCTTATAGCTTCAATAAAAGGAGGTAAATCATGACTATTCAGGAAATGAAACATAACATTGTCTGGCTGGGCCACGACAGCTTCAGGATCGACGCATCGACATGCATCTATATCGATCCTTACCAGCTCGATGGCGGGAAACCCGCAGATCTCATTCTGGTGACACATGAACACTTTGACCACTGTTCCCCTGAAGATGTTGCCGGGATACAACAGCCCGGAACCGTCATCGTTACCGAGAAGGATTCAGCAAAAAAATTGTCCGGAGACGTCCGTGTGATGACGCCGGGAGAACGCCTGGTCCTTGACGGCCTGACAGTCGAGGCCGTACCTGCTTATAACACCAACAAGGACTTTCATCCCAAAGCAAACGGATGGCTTGGATTTATCATAGATATTGACGATGTCAGGATCTATCACGCCGGTGACAGTGATTACATCCCGGAGATGGAGAATCTGGATGTCGACATCGCCCTGCTGCCTGTGTCCGGAACCTATGTCATGAACCCTGATGAAGCGGTTCAAGCGGCCCTGACCATCAAGCCCAAGCTTGCCATCCCCATGCATTATGGTACCATTGTCGGCGACCAATCCGATGCTGCCATTTTCAGGGACAAGCTGGCAGGCAAAATCGACGTTCTTATCTTGTAAATAGTGTCCGTTCAGAAATGAGGATTTTTCCGTAAGATCAAGGCGGACGACAGATTTAACCCGGAGTAATAGCGTGCTATTTTGAGGAGTTAAATCATGGCGCCCAACGCCGATATTGCGGAAAAAGACCATTTGTGGATGGGCACTAAATAGAAAAGGGGAGCCTGTGTACAAAGACTTGAAAGGTAAGAATGCCCTCATCACCGGCGCGGGAAAGAAAGCCGGCATCGGGTATGCCATTGCCGGGAAACTAGCGGCCTGCGGTGTCAACGTTGCCCTGGCTGACCTGGCCAAAGCAGAAGAAAACGACCCCCTCCTCACCAGTGACAAGGCACAGCTCGCAAGATTGGCAAAATCGCTGGGTGAAACCTGGAAGGTCCGGACGGTAGCGCTGGATCTCGATGTCACCAGCCCTGAGTCCGTGCAAAACATGGCCACTGTGCTTGCAGAAGAATTCAACAACATCCACATTCTCTGCAACAATGCCGGTACGGTATTCGGCGTCCCCAATACCATACATACCTATGACGACAACGCCTGGATGAAAACAATCGATGTCAATCTCCACGGTATTTTCCGCGTGTCCAAAGCCGTAGTGCCGTTGATGCTGGAAAACGGTGGCAGTATCATCAATGCCGCCTCCCAGGCCGCAAAAAAGCCGCCCCTGTTCAACGGGGCTTATGCAGCGGCCAAGGCAGGCGTTCTCATGATGACAAAAGTCATGGCCATGGAGTTGGCCGGAAACGGTATCCGCGTCAATGCCGTCTGTCCGGGTGTTATCATGACCGACTTCACCCAATGGCGCTTTGACCTCGAGGCACAATTTTTTAATGCCACTCCGGATGAACGCATTGCCGAAAAATGCAAAGAAATCCCTCTGGGTAGGCTCGGCACAGCCGACGAAGTGGCCAACACGGTGGCATTTCTAGCCTCGGGTGAATCAAGTTACATGACCGGTCAGGCCCTCAACATAACGGGGGGACAGACCATGGAGCTTTAGCATGGTTCCAGGTTTATTGCGTTTCTTGGGTTCTTTGGGTTACTAAAACGATTTTCTTAGCCGGAAGCAACGCAACAAACACAATGAACACAATAAACCCAAGGAGCAGATGCTCCTTTGAACTCTTTTCTAACCCAAAGAGGAGAAACCAATGTCCAAGATCACTGGTGGAGAACTGTTGCTGAAATGCCTTCATGCAGAGGGTATCCAATATGTCAATGCCATTACCGACGGAACCTACATGATGGTCATCGAAGCCATCGAACGCCTGGGAGACAAGCTGGGCATCAAACTCATCGTACCCCGGCATGAAGCAGCCGCTGCCCATGCCTGTGACGCCTACACCCGTGTTACCGGAAAACCCGCCGTGGTGATGGCGTGTGCCGGCCCCGGTGCAGCCAATCTTCTGGCAGGACTTATGTGCGCCCAGGCCGAAGGAAGTCCGGTTGTCGCTATAACGACCACCCGCCGCAGTGAAATGTCCGATTCCTACGTACATCAAGGCGGTATGCAGGTAAGCCACCATCTGGACATATTCAGGCCGGCTGTCAAATGGAACGGAAAGGTCGATCACTGGTCCCGGATCCCGGATATGATCCGCCAGGCATTCCGAATGGCGACATCCGGCCGACCAGGGCCGACCCACGTGCTCATACCCGAAGATATTATCGGCCAAAAAGGGGATGAGGCGAGTGTCGACATCTGGCCCCCGGAAAAATACCGTGTGACATCCACAGCCCCTGCCGACCCGGCCCTGATTCGCCAGGCAGCAGAAATGCTGGTAAATGCAGAACTGGTCAACATCCACTGCGGCAACGGTGCCGAACGCGCAGGAGCAGCAGCAGAAGTTCTTGAGCTGGCGGAGTACCTGGGATGTCCGGTCACCGCAACCATTCGGGCCAGGGGTATCATACCGGATACGCATGCGCTCAGTTTTCACCCTACCTGTATGTCTCGAATCCTCGCCAACAGCCAGGCCGATCTGGTCCTTGCGGTTGGGACGCGCCTGGGCGAATTGAACATGTGGGGAAAACCCCCCATGTTCGGAGAACCTGACAAGCAAAAACTCATTCAGATTGACACCGAACCGACGCATATCGGTCTCAACAAACCCACGGACGTCCCCCTGATTGGCGATGCCAAATGCATCCTTTCACAACTGATGAAAGCCGTGAAAACGTTGACCGACAAACGATTGCCTCACGATAAAATCGCGGAGTTGCGGATGGTTCAGGATGAGTGGCAGAAAGAACTCGATGACCTGGTGGCCGATACGCAGAAAAAACCCATGCTGACCGGTCAAATCCTTACGGCCTGCAACGATTTTTTTAACGAGGATGCCATCTTTGTCATGGACGGTGGTAACACAACCCTGTGGGATATCCACTACCACATAGCCCGCCGGCAACGATCGGTGATCTATTCCATGAATTATGGCCATCTGGGGACCGGCTTGCCCTACGCCATCGGTGCCAAACTGGCCTTTCCGGATAGGCATGTCTACTGCGTCACCGGCGACAGCGCCTTTGGATTCAATATGCAGGAGCTCGAAACCGCCGTGCGCAACAACCTGCCGGTCATCATCATCGTTGCGGTGGATGGGGCCTATGGTATGGAAAAAAGTGCACAACTGAGACAATTCGGCCGCGAAGCTGCCTGGTTCGGCCACGACCATGCGCCTGTCCGATATGATCAGGTTGCCGTCGCCATGGGCTGCCATGGAGAGTATGTGGAAACCGGCGCCGATGTTCGACCGGCCCTGGAACGTGCTGTCCAGTCCGGGAAACCGGCCGTCATTCATGCGGTGGTAGATCCGGATGCCAATGTGGATCCACCGGGTAATTGGCTCTGGGCTGCGGCACGAACGGGGAAGATGGAATAAAACAAAGGGTCCGAGGGTCCAAGGGGGATACAAGGGTTCGAGGGTGGCTAACGGCTGTTGGCAGAGAGCACCTAATAGTCTAACAGTCTAAACCCCTAAAATGCTAAAATGGGTTGGAGATTTAAGCCATAAGCTAAGCCTTAAGCAGCTATTCACTTGACCCCTCGAATCCTCGGACCCTCGAACCCTATATATTGTAACTTCCGTTCATTGTCTTAATTGTACAAGACGTTCACAACCCACTAAACACGACCCAGGAGGATGAACTATGGACCCCGTCATCGTCGATCAGATCCGCCTCAATTTCAATGCCCAGGGATTGCTCGTCGTCAATATCGCCATCGGCCTGATGATGTTTGGTGTTGCCATCGATCTGAAGCTGGAAGATTTCAAGCGGATCATCAAGGCACCCAAAGCACCTGCCATCGGTCTGGCGGCCCAGTTCATCCTGCTCCCGGCCTTAACCTTCCTGCTGACCATGATCATCAGGCCGCTGCCGTCAGTCGCGCTGGGGATGATCCTTGTGGCGGCGTGCCCGGGAGGGAATCTGTCGAATCTGATGACCTATCTCGCCAAAGGGAACACGGCCATCTCCATCAGTATGACTGCCGTTTCTACCCTGGCGGCCATCATCATGACACCCCTGAACCTGGCTCTCTGGGGCAGTCTCAACCCGGATACCGCACCGATCCTCCAGAAAGTGAGTTTGAGCCCCATGGATGTTTTCTTCACGGTGTTTATCATCCTGGGAATCCCTCTTGCCATCGGTATGTTCCTGTCCCGAATGTTCCCAGGCATGGCCGACAAGGTTCGAAAACCATTCAAAATCTTTACACTGGTCTTCTTCATCCTGATCGTCCTGGGTGCTCTGGCCGCTAACTGGAAGATCTTTCTCGATGTTATCGGACTGGTCATCCTGGTGGTACTGCTGCACAATGCTCTGGCATTGAATATCGGGTACTGGTCGGCACGACTGTTCCGTCTGCCGGAACGGGATTCACGGGCCGTGGCCATCGAAGTGGGAATCCAAAACTCGGCACTGGGCCTAGTGCTGGTATTCAATTTTTTCGGGGGCCTTGGGGGCATGGCCATCCTGGTTGGATGGTGGGGCATCTGGCATATTGTGGCCGGACTCATTACGGCCTTTATCTTTACGCGCTTTGCGCTACCGGAATAAAATCGTTTCACGATTTTATGGAACGCGGCTTCGCCGCTCGATTCCTTTGGAATAGCTGTTTGCTCTTAGCCCTTGGCTGTTAACTGGTCGAGAACGAAGAGCTTACCCCTCTGACCCTCCAAACCTCAAACCCTATCTTTACCCCTTCGCCAATATCGCCTTGGCGGGTATCAATCCTGTGGCACTGGCGGATACGATATTTCCTGCCACACCCGGACCGTCACCGGCCACATACATGCCCTTTATTTTGGTTTCCAGGTGATTGTCGGTTTCAACCTGTGTGGCAAAAAATTTAATCTCCGGTGCGTATAGCAGGGTTTCATCATTCGACACACCCGGTACCACAAAATTCAGTTTGTCGAGCCCTTCGATAATATTCGTTAAAATCCTCTCTGGAAGGGCCATGGCGATATCCCCGCACACCACGTTGTTCAGGGTCGGTTCAATATACCCTTTTCGAACCCGGTTCCAGGTACTCCGGCGCCCCCGCTTCAGATCGCCGAAGCGCTGCAGAATAGGCCGACCGCCACCGATGAGGCTTGCCAGGCTGCCAATGGCCTCCCCGTATGCCTGGTTGTCCGTCACAGGTTCCGTCAGAACTACTTTAGACAGGAATGCAAAGTTCGTGTTGTTCGATTTCTGGTTCAGGTATGCATGGCCGTTCACACACACAAAATCTGCATAGGTTTCCTGGGCCACATATCCCCCTGCATTGGTACAGAATGTCCGGGTTTCATCGTCATATTTTCCGGTCTGGATAAAGAATGTCGGATCGTAGATAATGTCACATAGATCCTGCATAATGTCGTTGTGAACCTCCACCCGTATCCCCACCTCGATACCCCGCTGTGCAAGACCGAGTCCATGTTTCAGGGCCAGACTGCCAACCCATTCCGCACCCACACGACCGGGTGCCAGTATGACATTATGGGTCTTGTATCGCTTTCGATCGGTAAGAACACCGGTAACCGCTCCTTTTTTTACGACAACGTCTTTGACCTCTTCGGACGTATGTATCACGATGCCTTTTGATTTGATTTCCTTGGCCAGACCGCCGATATGATTTGGCAGACAGTCACTTCCCAGATGCTTCTGTTTGATGATCATGAGATCGATACCATATCGCTTGGCCTGCTTGCGGATGTTCCGGGCTTCGGCCATGTCTGTGGGGTAGACAGGGCCGTCCATGCCAAATCGGTTGAATATTTTTTCTGTCTCATCGATAAGATCTTCGGCGCTGTGCTGGGGCATAAACTGAGTCAGGTCGGTTTTCCCCAGCTTGTGGATATAGTTCAACTTCCCGTCTGAAAAAAGGCCTGCTCCCCCTATGCCACAAAGGATATTGCAGGGTTTGCATTTCACACAACCCTGATCTTCCTTGATCGGGCATTTTCGCCGGGAAATCCCTTTGCCCTTCTCGATGAGTAATACATCGAGATCGGCATGTTCGCTCAGATAATATGCCGCAAACAGGCCGGCCGGTCCCCCCCCCACAATAATGACATCGTAGGTTTTCGGATCACTTTTGATCGTTTTCATATGGAGTCATTCCTTGGTTAGGATAGCCTTTAATGGATACATGCAGTTTAGCGCCTCTTTAGATCTGATGTCAAACCGTTGATCCTGAAAATACAGTTTAGCAACAATGGATCCCCACGGGTAAACCCGTGGTCCCATTAAAATACCCGTCTTCGCCTTCGGCTACGCCGCGGTTATCCGCCTTGCCTTAGGGGT
>QMMS01000035.1 GCA_003647375.1 Deltaproteobacteria bacterium | reverse complement strand
TCCCAGTGCAAAGCTGCCGTCCACTGTCAGATCCGGAAATGCCAGAATTCGAAAGCTGATAACGATGCCCAATGCTACGAGCGCATAAGCCAGGCCCAATTCCAGGGATACCGGTACTATTCTCAGAAAACCGTCGAAAAACATCCTGTCACCAAGTAGATACCCGGATCCAAAGGGCCAGGCACTGATTCAACTCTATAAAGGTTAATGTTATACACATTCAGCGTGTGATAAATTATAAATCCGAATATCGAAATACGAAACAAATCCAAATATCGAATGCTCAAATGGTTCAAACATGGTGCTGAACTTGTCTCTCCAATGTCTTGTTTTGATCATTTGAATTTGGAGCATTCAGTATTGCCCTTCGACCTTGCTCAGGGCGGTGAGCTAGTCGAACCGTTTAGGATTTTGAATTTCGTGCTTCGGATTTAAAGAACTACCGCCATCGGCATAGCCAAACATTCTCTGACCTGGTCCAAAGGATCAGATTTCGTGATGAAAGGTCTTTTAGGGTTTTATTACTTGTCCCTGCTCGTCCCAAAGTTTATCGGATGCTTTTTCAACTAGCGTCAGTGGGAGCTTCAAACCTTGTTGTTTGGCATGTTTCAGACTGACCCACAAAGTGTAGCCGGAGGCAAGCCCTGCAGGGATCTGACCGGGATCTTCACCTTTGAGTATCCGAGCGGCTTTCTTCCCGGCGGTATATCCGATTTTGAAATAATCGAGCCCATAAGCGGCTACGGCACCCCTGGCGGTGCTGTCACGATCGCCGGCAAAGAGAGGAATGTTGTTTTCATTGCAAACTTTGGTAATGGACTCAAAGGCTGAAACCGCTGTATTGTCCGATGTGATATGGATGGCATCAACACGCCCTACCAGGCTTTGTGCAGCCTGCAACACCTCTGAACTGTTGGATATATGGGCCTCCACCAGTTTCCCCCCCATTTTATTGATCGCGGATTTCATTTCCTGAATATGAAATGTCACATTGACATCGCCGGGGTTATAGATGGTTCCCCACCGTTTAGCATAGGGGACCAGATCCTGATACATTTGACACTGCAGCTCGATGGGCCAGCGGTCACTGACACCCGTCACATGTGTCCCGGTGGAACCGAGCTTTGGCACGATGCCGGTGGCAACGGGATCTGTTACAGATGAAAAAACGATCGGGATGGTTTTTGATACTTTCACCGAAGCCTGGGCGTTGGGTGTGCTGATGGCGTGAATCAGATGGACCCTGTCATCTTCGAATTTTCTTGCGATGATGGCACAATTGGGTTGTTCGCCTTGAGCGTTCTGCCGATCGATTATGATGTTCTCCCCCTCGACGAATCCTTCCTCTGCCAGAGCGGCCTTGAAACCCTTTGAATCGTTATCCAGGGCCGGATGCGAAACAATCTGTGCTTCCCCGATACGAAACATCTCGGCCGACACGGTCAGTGGCAATACCAGACTGATGATTATGAGAATACCCCATAAACCTGTAATTCTTTTCATTTATCTACCTCCCTTTTGTTATAGGATCCCTAAGCGCTTCAAACAGCACAAATCGCTATTGGATCACCCATTTCGCTCTATCGATGATGAAAACCGAAAGCTGAGTTATCCCCTTTAACCCTTAAAAGCGACACCGTCGCGAAAATTAAAATTGCGAAGCGATTTTATTTGCCGACGGTTTTGACCATTTCCGTCACAAATGCGGCATTGGTACCACAACAGCCTCCCACCATGTCAGCGCCTTCATCGATGACCCGTTTGATATCGTCGGCAAACTCCGATGGTGTCTGCTCATAAATGGTGATGTCGTCTTTTGGGATCGGTTTTCCGGCGTTGGGTTGAATCAATATGGGCCTGGTTGTGGCTTTGCGTAGTTCACGCGTGAGTTCGATAATATCGCTGCTGCCTAGTGTGCAATTAGATGCCACGGCATCCGCGCCATTTTCTGCTAATGTTGCCGCACATTGTTCAATGGTTTCACCCATCATGGTGAAGAAACCATTGGGTGTTTTGTTGTAGGTAATACCAGCAATGACAGGGATATTACCGGCGCGTTTGGCACCTTTGAGTGCTGCGGTTGCTTCGTCGAGAGAAAACATGGTTTCAATACTGATGATGTCTGCACCACCTTTGATGAGTGCCGAGGCCTGGTGAAAGAAGGCTTCTTCCAGCATTTCAAATGTAGCATCTCCCATGGGTTTGAACATCTTTCCGGTGGGTCCGATATCGCCCGCCACGAAAGCGTTCTCCGGGCATACACGTCCGGCGAGTTGGACAGCTGCCAGGTTAACTGCCTCCATTTGGTCGGCATGCCCCTTGATGCCGAGCTTGAGTGCTGAACCACCAAATGTATTGGTGTGAACGACGTCGGCACCTGCATTAAAATATTGCTGATAAATACCCATGATAACGTCGGGTTTCTCGAGATTCCACATTTCTGGGACACCACCGGCCGGGAGGCCGGCCTCCAGCAGCATGGTTCCCATGGCACCATCAAAGAAAACGATTCTGTCTTTCACCAGATTCAGAAATAAATTTTCGTTCATTCGTGATCTCCTGATAAAATCGTGTAACGATTTTATTATTATTTAGTGTCCATCCAGGAATGAGGATTTTTGTTCAAGGTCAAGGCATGCGAAAAAAATAACCGCAGGCATACGTTTGATATTCCGAGGATTATTTTTTTCGCATAACGATGAGATTGGGCAAAAAGACCATTTCTGGACGGACACTATTTGACTGTCACGACCGGGCATAGTGCCTTTAAGATGACATATTGAGCCGTCGAACCAAATACAATTTTTTCTACCTTGGAGCGACGTTTGATGCCGATGATGATCTCATCAATTTTCTGCTCTTCGGCAAAGTGAAGGAGATCTTCTCCTGCGGAAAGACCCCGGATCAACAAGTGGGATTCACATGGGATGCCATCACCGGTTACAATATTTTTTTCGTATTCAAGATCAAGTTCCGCCTTTTCGATATTCGATCTATCCGATTCAGTCCCCTTTACCATCGATGTGGCAATGGCGACTGACGCTCCAAAAGCTTGTGCATGTTCAGTGGCCAGACGCACTGCCTCCTTGGATGAATTGGAACCATCAAAGCAAACCATAATTTTCATTTTCTTCTCCTTGAACATGTTTATTGTTCGTTTTTAACCTGGGTTGTGGAAACAACAACGTCGCGTTTGAAAAAAATCGTGTGACGAATTCGGCTAAGGTTTTGTCCTCCTGCATTAACACAGATTTTGCAACTTTGCCATATGCGGTTGCATTTATCTGTAAGGCTGTTATTTTACCCTAACATGAGACATCTATTGTCCGTCCACAAATGAGGATTTTTGCGTAAAATCATGGCGTCCAACGCAGATATCGCGGAAAAAGACCATTTGTGGATGGGCAATATCTAATAGACGAGGAGACACAGCCGTGATCCGCAGATACTTTTTCCCAGTAACCATAGGATTCATACTGCTTTGTACGGGGTGTTTTGTTTTTGGTACCAGCAAGGATTATCACCCGTTCGATCCTGATGATCTTGAATCGATTCAACCGGGTATTACAACGGCCACAGATATCTCCGGATTGTTTGGCGCTCCCACGAGTACTGTTGAATTGTCGAATGGGAATGCTTATATCTATCATCGTTCCGTTGCCAAGGCAACATTGATATGGCTGGTGCTTGTCAGCTTTGCAAACTACGACACTCAGGTCGATCAGATTGTCTTTTTCTTCGACAAGAACGATCTTTTGACGCACTATGGTGCGAGTTTAAATGCAGACAAGGCTGGTTATGGGTTGCCGTTTTAAACATCGGTTTGCGATGCTTGCCTTGCTCGGAGGCATTCTATTGAGCTTTTCAGGATGCCTTTCCTACCAGTACGAACGCAGGGTCGAGGGTGTTGAGATTAAAGATCCGGCTGATGCTTACTCTTTAGGCAAAACAACCATCGGTAATGTATTGTGCAGCTTGGGCGCACCTGATGAGGTTCATTCCCTTGACAACACGGATTTGCTGGTCTACCAGCGCTCCCTTTTTCAGGAGAACGGTCTTTCTCTGGGGATTCCGGTGTTCGATATGGCCACAGGCTGGAGTGTTAAGATATCGGCAGCGGGTGCGGTGACACGCTACGACACCCTGATATTTTGGTTCAATTCCCAGGGCACGCTGCAGGATATCGTTTTTGAAAAAGCATCGGGCAGGTCTTATCTCAAGACACTTTTCTCAAAGCAAAATGACTGATGCTGAAATGACTTGCAACGCGCCGGATTATCCGGAAGTTGCCGGGAGGTCCATACGGGAAATGTACCGCCAGGTCGGGGATCTGGTTCTCGATGAAAAAGGTATCGCCCAAAGGAGCTTGATGGTCCGTCACCTGGTACTGCCGGATGGTCAGGCAGGCACACGCAAAATTATACGGCTTCAGACTGAAATGCCTTGCGCCAGGACCGATCAGTTTCGTGAAATTTCCGGGATAGCCCGAATTTTTCATGGTCTTTTTCGTGATTTCGTACTTTCGTGTTTTCGTGATAAAAGATCTCTTTCTTTTCTCCCGCAAGTTTGTCTCTGCGCTCCCCTTGACTCGATTTCCTACATGTTTGCGTAAACCTTTTGCCGGTGTTTTGCAGCCGACTGCAGAACACCGACTTTGATGTCAACGTAGTCGTAGACTCTGGCACTTTTTTTATTTGCTGCCGGCCTGAGAACCCGTCCAAGATATTGAAGAACTCTTCCACTGAAACGGATGGGTGTTGCCAGGAAAAGGGTCGTCAGAGTGGGGCAGTCAAACCCCTCCCCCACCAATTGGCCGGTGGCAATTACAACGGGTACTGCGCCGCTCCTGAGACGATGGAGAACGTTTTTCCGTTGTTCGTTCGACAAATCACCCGTCAAGAGATCGGCGTCTACACGATGTTTATACCGCAGGAGCGACAGGAGTGTTTCACAATGTCTCTTTCTATCTGAAAGCACCAGGCAGACGCCCTCACCCTTTTTAATTTCTTTGACCACGTCCAATGCAATGAGATGATTTCGATCATCGTTCATGGTCAGTTCAAGTAACATCTTGCTGTAACTGTTCACAGGGTCATGATACGGTTCGAAATCGGTTTCGCGAAGAATGATTTCAGCTTCTAGGATATGTCCTTCCTCGATCAAGTGAGATTTGTCCACGGAATGGTGTATGTCACCCAGGTGCCAGAATATCAAATTTGAAAGGTTATCCCTGCGAAAAGGGGTGGCCGACAGACCGAGCATAAATTTTGCATCAAATTCCGTTACGGCATCCGTGAAAGTCCGACTAGGCGTCCTATGACACTCATCAACGATGACATGCCCTATTCTCTTTGATACAACATCTGCACAACGATAAAGGGACTGGACAAGTGCGACGGTAATCGCATCCCCAATCTGTTTTTTTCCCGATCCAATCAATCCGATTTGTGATTCCGGGATTCCAAAAAAACGATTGATTTGTTCAATCCACTGGTAGGCCAGGTCTTTTGTGTGAACGACCACCAAAGCAGGTTGCTGCCTTTGAGCGATCATAAATAGGCCCATGACGGTCTTGCCGCTACCGGTGGGCGAATTCAGGGTACCAAAATCTCTGGAGAGCATTTTATCGACAGCCTTTTTCTGAAAAGATTTCAATTCTCCACGGAAAGAAAAATTTG
Organism: Deltaproteobacteria bacterium; assembly: GCA_003647375.1. The sequence goes on along the minus strand of QMMS01000035.1, from coordinate 16,547 downwards.
CTGACGGCAGTGTTCTTCTAAAATCTTCCATCTGGTATGCAATGTTGTCATGCCGGCACATCATGATTAACTGCCGGAGGTATCCCCTGGGAATCCACAGGGTTTCTTTGTGACGGTGAAAAAAGCGAAGCAGTTTGGGGACGTTTCGGTTCCATCTTCCCATTCTGGCGTTTTCGAGCCATTTGGGATTGGGGATGGTCAGTTTGCCGATGAGCTTTGTTTTGAGCGCTTCGGGAATATCGGAAAGCCTCAGGTCTCTAGACAACTCGATTTTCAATGTGACCTCAACCATAGCACGATCGGGATTACGAGTATAGCCAGCAGTATCAACAAGCCTGGTACTGAAATATAGGCGCTATACCAGGGTTTGCCTGTTGCATTGGCGCGTTTGAGTTCAGCAAGAAACCAGTTGCCGATCAGGATGGCGGCTATCAGGACGGGAATGATTTTAAGAAAAAAAACAATGTTTTTCATGAAAGGTCAGACCAATATTAGAAGCAATCTCAAAAATAGGATTTTGGTTCAATAAAAAAGCAAAGCGGACAGCCCTGCTTGCCCAAAATGGCTATTTCAGAGCACCGCTACTGCATTCAGGCCCTGCCTATGGTGTTGTTTTTGATTAAATATTTGAGTTGAGATTTCTGGGAGTTTGTCAATCCTGCAAACTGTACGGTCTGTCGCTTTATTTTCCGGTAGGGATACAAGACTTCGCCCACCGCAAAATCAGAAACCTTCTTAAAGGGTATGCGATCAAGTTTCAGGTCATTGTCGGTCATAACCTTTAGTTCATATGACTTATTTCCGATGAGAAAACCGGTATCTTCATAATCGAAAGCCAGTCCTCCCATACTGATATTGTGTACCTGGTTCATTCTGGCCGAGTTTTCCATGATAACGAAAACGCCGTCCCGGGCGTTGAAACGCGGCCGCTTACGGAATCTAAGTGTGAGAAGTCTTTTAAAAAAAGGAAGAAGCATCGTATCACCAAGTAGTAAGGAATCTTTTTAAAGGATACCTTGATTCCAGAAAGGTTGTTTCCCAAACAATAAAAAATATTTTACAGAAATATGAAAATTTTGTCAAGTAACAACTAAATGTTGAGAACCGTCAGATAATTGTAGTAAAGTATGGTTTGAACCAATCTGATTCAGTTCAGGTTTAAGGAGGAATTGCAAAATGGCCAAAAGTCCAGAGATAGGTTACAAAGTTGTCGCAACCATTACAGGCTCAGAAGGAACATGCGGTGCAGGTCACAAGGTGGGCGAATCCTTTGAGATCAGTTGTCATAATCCTGCGGGCCTATGTGGCTGGTTTTATCACGACATTTTCCCGAGCCTGCAAACATTTCAATTCGGTGGATCGTTACCGTGGTGGCATGGTGATACTATCAGCCTGCAGTGTCCGGACAGCCACAATCTTGTAACAATTAAACTTGAAAGATCGAAACGATAATCCATTACCGCATGTTTGTAACCATCTATCTTATTATGCTGCGGGCCTAACGGAGCCTAACGATCTCAGACAGTTGCCCGACTTTAAAACGAACCCCCGCAGACCTTTGTACGTGGTATCGCTTGGGAAAAATAAGGGACGCTCCTTTGATTATAAGTTTCGTTTCTTTCGAATGTTTTTCAACCGCCAGTTTCCGTTTAACCCATGTTGTGCACGGTTAGGCTCAAAGCTTTCTTCATTCCACCATGGGCCAGATCCAGCAAATGCCTGTGATGGGTGAAAAAGATCACCTGGGTTTTTTCAGAAAGGTAGGCCAGTACTTCAAGCGTGGCCAGAGCCCTTTTATCGTCAAACCGCAACAGGATATCATCTACCACAAAAGGTAGAGGTTCGTTATTTTCCAGAAATTGTTCCAGGCTGGCAAGTCTGAGAGCCAGGTATAACTGGTCGGCTGTGCCGTCGCTCATGCCGGTCACCATAACCGGCTGTCCACTTTCCGGTCGAATGCCCACCAGGATCGGGGTGCCCTTGTCGTCATAGTCAGCACGCACGCCGCTGAAAGAGCCAATTGTCATCTGTGAAAACAGTTCGCTCGCCCGTTGGATCAATGGTCCCTGGTGTTTTTCCCGGTATTGCTCTATGGTACGGGCAAGAATGACGGAGGCGATTTTCATTCGGGCATATGTTTCCACATCTGATTCCAGGCTTGCCATAAGCCGTTCGGCTTTTTCTGCGTGACCGGCAGCCTCGGCACTCCCATCCATCCGCTTTAACTCCGCATTCTCGGTTCCTATGGCCTGGTCCAGTTCAGACCGTTCCGATTCCAGTGCCTTGATATCGCTCTCCAGACGTTCCAACTCCGGGGAAACGCTATCAGCTTCTATGGTTGAAGCGTCGGCAATAAATTCCGCCACTGTTGCGCCGGCGCTGAGGTCCCGAATACGTGCCTCTATCTCCTCAAGGTCTTTGACTTTCTGCCGGCGGATATTTGAACGTTTTTCTACCTGTTCCAAATCTTCAGCGCTTTTACAGCGTGCCTCGTGGCAGATGGATTCCATTAACGTGGATGTGTCGGCAATTCTTTTTTGGGCAACTTGCCGTTCTTCTGTGGTCTTAATTATTTGTTTGTCCAGGCTTTTTCGTTTTGACTGCGATTCTCTTGCAAGGGTGAGTCTGGCGTTGAGAAGCTCGGCAGCCCTTTCCGGCATTTCATCTTTAAGGTCTGAGGCAACGTTGTCCACAAGGTAATTCACCTGTTTCCGGAAAGCATCGGTGTCACGATCGATGCCCTCAATACGCTTTCTCAGAACATCGGCTTCGTCCATCAGCACCTTTGCTTCGCGAATACTGTCGATCACCACCATGGCAGCTGCAGGGCTTACTTCGGCATCCAGACCTATTTTTTCGACGTTTTTACCCCACCTTATCTTCCATTGCTCAAGATCGCTTTCTATATTGGCAATGGTTGCTTTGATATCCTTCTTTTCGTTCAGCTGACCGATGTGTTCTTTATCGATGGATGTGATCTGCATCTTCAGGGATTCGTTAGAGTCAACATGCGTTTTTGCAACGCCGATCAATTGCAAAAGGCTAAGGTTCTTGTCAATTGGGTACCCGGTTTCCTTAAGGTCCTGAGTGATCCGGGTTTTCAACATACCGGCTTCCGAATTCATGCCGTCGATCCTAGCCTGCTCAGAACGAAGGTCCGCCAGTTTGTCGCGGATGGCCGAAACCTCCGATAACCAAGCGTGCATCTCTTTAGGAGAGAGGGGTTGAATGCCGCTGGGTTCCCACAACTTCTGCCACGCTTCACGTATTTCAGTCTGTTTGGCCTTTGAGGTTTTGAACTTTTCATCATGAAGCTTCTTGTTTTTTTGACACAAGTGTTTTCGGGCTTCAAGCATACCCTTTTTGCTGACCTGCTCGGCCTCTCTCCTGAGGCGGTCGGCAATGTTGTCCGCCTCTTCAACACTTATCTCAAAAGCGTCCGGCAGATTGGATGAATTGCCAATTTGCTTGGCAAATGTATCTATTTCTTCGAGTGGCGGTTCGCCGCCTTCCAGTTTTTCCCGAATCAAACCCCAGCCATTTTCGCGAATGATTCGGGCCGTTTCCAAATCGGTTTCGGTGGGGACATCATGGGAAAGCGCGATAGCATTCAGATCGGCTTCGATCTGAAACATTTCCTTTTCAATTGTTTGCCGGTTTTCCTCCAGCTTATCTTGTGCATGAGAAAAGTGGCTGAATTGTGTTTCGAATCGATCAACACTTTCCTTTGAAGGGAAAGGAAGGGCATCAATGTTTTCAAGCGACCCGGACCAAATGGGTAATTGCTTAATGGTAATGTTCAATGATTGTTTTCGACTTTCCCTTTCGGCTTGAGTTTGTGAGATCTGCTTTTCCAGGGGCCCGGCGTCCTGGGCTGTTTGCAAGGCGATTATTAATGAAGCCATGTCCGAAGGTGAGGCCAACCCTTTTTTTTGATCCGACAGGGTGCTGATTTGTGTCTCTATCTTACGGTATTGCTCCCGGGCTGTATCAAGTCGTGTGGTCAGGCGTTCGAAACGTATGCCCATATCCTGAATTTCTCCCACAACAGAGGGAGGAAGCTTTAGGCTTTTGCCGCGGTCGGATAGGGCGGTTGACCTGATTGCCGCAAGTTTGTCCGAGGCCTGTTTTTTTAGAGCCCGCATCATGCCTTCTCGATCCGGCCTGTCCTTCCGGCCTTTTCGGCAGGCTCCCAGTTCCTGCTGGAGTTCCTCTATGCTTGTCTCGTGCTGGAGCAGTCCCGCCGGTATTGATAAAGCATCTATTTGTTCCTGTAACACCTGGATGGTTGCACAGATCCGGTCAAAATCATTGGTGGCAATCTTTAAATCATTCTCAATGGCTCGACGTCTATCCCCGAAGTCTTCCGGTAGTTCCGGCACACCATTGTAATCCGGCAGTTCCTTTTCGATCTCTTTTTTCCGGGCAATCATGGGCAACGCCTTCCAGATGCGCTCCAACTTGTTGCTTTCCTGCTTCAGCTGCCCTGATTTCTGCTGCAATTGACCTAGTTTGTGTTTGGCGTCGTGAAGGTTTTTGTGGTGAAGCTTCCATGTTTTTCCCGGAAGCAGTGCATCTTTCTGGCTTTTCCTGGCTATTTTCAGGGATGATAGGGTGCTGTTGATGTGGGGTTTTGAACCGCTGGGTTTGAAGAGATCTTCACATACCTGCTCCAGTTTTTTCTGGAGACTCTGAAGCCGTACGAGGCCAGCACCGGCGGCAAACAGGGCCTGACCTACGCTGCCACCCCCGGTGACAATTTCCTGCCCCCCGGCAATCAAGTCATCGTGTCCAATGGCAAACATTTGTTTGAAGTGATCCTGGCCAACACCGCCAAGAAACGATACAAGCGTCTCTTCGTCTAAAACCGTTTCATCGTCCGAACCACGCAGTGTCTTTACATTTCCCTTGCGCCGGATGAATTCGATTTCTGTACCATCACCCTTCACCAACCGGGCACCGATACGCAGGCTGGGATTCGGGTGCAGAAAGCTGTACGATGTGCGGACGGGGATCCCGAAAAGCATGTATCGAAAAGCCGAGAGGGCACAGCTCTTGCCCGCCTCATTGGGACCGTACACCATGTGGAAATCTGTATCACCACGTGAAAAATCAAGCGACGATTTCGTAAACGGACCAAAAGCGACAAGCTGCATACGGCTGATTTTCATGATCCGGAAGCTTCCCCTTTCAATCCCTGTTCGAGCACTGCGTGCGCCTGCTCGACAATCCGACTGATTGTCTGTGGATTTCCAGGATCAATCGCCTCTTCGCCCTGTTTGTACTCGGCCGGAAGTTTCCGAAAAAGGCCTTCCAATTCGTTGCCGAGGGCCAGCAGACTGTCTTCATCCGTTTTAATATCTGCCACAAGCCGCTTCAGTTCCAGTATGGGACCGGATTCCGTGGGTTTTTCTTTTCCCCTGGTACCGGGTCGCGTGGAAACACTTACTTTTTCGATCCACGCTCGCTCACCGAAATTGGAGATCGCTGCAGCCCGAACCGCCTCTTTCCAATATACCGGATCACCACTGATAAGCGTGTGGGCTGACGTTTTTCCCGTAAAAACCACCCGGGCAATGACCGGCAGCGGTTCGTGCAAAATCACTTGCTTTTCCATGACATCCACAAACAGAGAGAGGCAGGCCTGCTTTGTTTCAGCACTGTTTAGATCTATATCCAGAAGCTCCCAGCGAATCACATCAAGGGGATATTGAACAACTTCGGGACCGGTTCCTTCAGCTATCGTGACCAACACGCATCCTTTGATGCCGGTTTCTTTGATGTGGCGACCCTGAGTACAGCCCGGGAAAACAATGGGTGGATCCTCACAAACCATCTCATATTGATGCACGTGACCCAGAGCCCAGTAATCATAGCCTTTGTTTTTGAGGTCATCCAAAGCACAGGGAGCGTAGTTTTCGTGTCCCTCCCTTCCGGTAAGGCTGGTGTGCAACAATCCGATATTGAAATATTCCGGGATAGGTTCCGGATAAGAAAGGGCTAAATTATCTATAACCGCTGCTGTTGAAAAGCTCTGGCCATGGACAGCCACTTTAAGATGATCCAATCTTTTTGTTTCCGGCTTCAAGTGGGAAAAATGATGGACGTTGTCCGGGTATGGCAGGGAACGGGTCATTTGGCCGGTGGCATCGTGGTTACCGGAAATGAGAAAAACAGCGATGCTGCGTGCCTTCAATCGGCTGATTTGTGCGATGAAATAAAGCCCTGTATTATAATCTTTCCAGCTGCCGTCAAACAAATCACCGGCAATCAAAACGAAATCAACGGATTCATCTATGGCAAGATCGATCAAATTCTCGAAAGCACGTCGGGATGCCTGACGGATTTCTTCGGCCGGCGCGCCCTCATACGCTTCCAAGCGATGAAGCGGGCTATCCAGGTGGACATCGGCTGCGTGAATGAATTTAATCATGACTTATCTGTAATCCTTTCTGGAATCATACACTTGAAAGCATAGCAACCCCTGGTTCAGCAAAGGCATACCCCAACAGGAAAATAGATTAAAAACGAAATGCGATACCGAAATAGTACTGCAAGCCTTCGATGTCAACATTTCCTGCCGTATCGTCAAAGCTCAGTGTCGTTTCGTTAATTCGGGCTCCCATATTTAGCCCGAATTGTTCCGATAAAAAGATATCAATACCTGCTCGAGCATATAAACCGGCGCCAAACTCGATTTCTGAATTAGAGTTAACTTCTTCGGAATCCGATTTTTTTGGGTCGGTCGACTGCATTCCCCAGATAAGCAAGGGGCCGGCACCCACATATAGGCGAAGCCATTTTGATGGTTCAAGGCCGAGATACCCGCCGAAAAAATAGTCCATCATAAAGAAGTCGACTTCCGCCGCAACCGCAACCGTGCCGCCGTTTCTTCCGGAAGATGCGCGAAAATGTTTAACATTGCTGTCAATGCTGAAAATGGCGCCGGTTTCGATGCCATACTTTAGTAGACCCCCGCCGTATGGGCTTTGCGCATCAGCACCGAAAATATTGATGTCGAAGTCATTTCCCTCAATGTCCGAATTATTATTCGGAATGATCATCTTACCGTAGAAAGCATGCCCGGTTAATGGCCCTATTGCCTCTTGCGACAGCACCTTGCCTGCCGGTAGCAGGCACATAGCTGTGCCGATAATCAGACCTAAGATGAGCGTTTCAACTTTTAAGAATACGGGATATAGAAATAATTTCAAAGGATAAGGGGTCAAGTCTGCTCTTGACTCTTAGTCAATTGTTTTTCCATCTTATTGACACGCATTTTGAGTTTCAAGTCATTTTGCATCCGAGTTTTCAACCGCTCGATTATACTGCTTACGGAACTGTATTTATCCATCTCAAAGACTTTCCCTATTTCTTTGAGCCTGTCACGACGCAATTTGCGCATCAGATAGATTGCCACGCATCTGGGTTCATTAAAGTTTCCTCTTTTAGATGTAAGCAGATCCTTGCGTTTTATGTTATAGTAATCGCACACGCTACGAATAATCCCTTCAGAATCAACGTTCAGCTCTCTTATTTGCGGCATTTCATCACTGCCTTTAAGATCTCTATACGTGGTTTTTACCCAATCTATAAACTCCTGGGGGCCAAGCAAAGATGGCCATTTTTTTCGCTCCATGTTCCGTAATAGTTTATCATCCTCATCGATGGCCACGAATCGCCGGTATGAGCTTATTCGAGCCTTTTTATCACCGGACAAAAGGTCTAAAATGAATTCTTTATGAAGCCAGTTCCATTTTTTTGCAATTGATAGATAAGCCTTGTGGCTGCTCCAGATATAAGTATCCATATCTTCGACCAATCCAGCTTTTAACGGGTTTCGATGGATGTAACGTACTAACTGAAGAAGGTAACTGTCGCCGTGGACCAGAATGGATTTGTATCGGCCGCGAAAAAGCTGACCATCATGATGGTGTCGACTATTGAAGCGCTGAGTATATACGCCACTTACGTGCCGCATGGCTCGAGAAATATTCGCGTCCGGCGTCTGGATAAGCATGTGGTAGTGGTTTGGCATCAGGGAGTATGCGGCGATTCGAATATTCCACGCCTCCGAAGTTTCCTGAAGCAACTCAACAAACACCTTGTAATCAAGTTTATCTAAAAATATATACTCTGCTCTGCGTCCTCGGTTCATGACATGATACCAAGCACCGGGATATGCTATTCTAAGAGGTCGAGACATGGATTGATGCCTATCATCACAGGCAGTAAGAGTCAAGGGCAGACTTGACCCCTATTTAGACCCCTATTTATGGAAACAGGAAAGTCAACCAAACCAATTTTGTATTTTTAAACCAGGCACGCGTTGAAACTCCCTTTCATTGTTGGTAACAAGTGTAAGAGCTGCCGCTTTTGCGTGTGCTGCGATCCACAAATCGTTATTGCCGATAGGTGTTCCTTTGGACTCCAGTGATGCGCGGATGACCCCATATGTATTCCCGGTGTTTTCAGAAATTGGTAAAACAGGAATAAAAGACTTGAACTCCGCAAGCAACTGCAAAACCTTTTTGCGCTGTTTACTTTTTTCGGCACCATAAAGCAGCTCTCCCCATGTGATAACTGATATAGCAGCATCGCCAGGTTTGAGCTTTTGGAAACGCGCTAATACTTTTTCGGGTCTTTGACGTTGAATGTAGATACAAATATTGGTATCCAACAAATAGCGCACAGTCATTACAATCCCTCACGATGTTGTGGCGATGAATCCTGGCGGCCATCGGCAAGAAAATCATCGGGAAGTTCGGTCAACAATTCAAATGCTCGAGCCAATCCTTTAGATGTTTCCCGGAGCACAATTTCGTCTCCACGCCGGAAAATCTCTAACACCTTACTGCTGACTGAGAATTCTTTTGGCAATCTTACAGCCTGACTATTGCCTGATTTAAATACTCGGGTTATTGTCACAACAGCCCCCTTCTCTTTGGTCAAAATCTGATTCCCTTAAGGAATCACAAACAACATTTCTATCTATGTGTATACATCTATGTATATACATTTGATCGAGTATTGTCAATATATGATTTTTAGACCAGAAAGTGATCTTAAGGGCGTCCTTGAATAATTGGGCTAATTTTCTCTCTGTCAGACACCGGGCAATCGATATTCTCCACATTTATTGTTCGGTTCTGTTAATTTTTCAACTTCGCTTACTTGGCGTCTTGGTCGTTATTTATAAACACATATTTAAATACGATTGGCAGCGGCGGGTCTCACGGTGTCTTAGGAGCGAGTTTTGGCCAGCTTTAAAGCAAATTTTCGCACACTGCTAAGACAGCACGGCTTGGTTTTGCGGATAACCGATAATAAATGTAAAGGGGTTTGCCGGCATTCCCACTAAAAGCTGCAAACCCCTTATTTAATTGGTGCCCGGGACGAGAATTGAACTCGTACAGGGACTAAGCCCCGAGGGATTTTAAGTCCCTTGCGTCTACCTATTCCGCCACCCAGGCACATTTTGAATGGGTTGAGATGTATCGATTAACGGAAGAATTGTCAAGCCAAGATGTTGGAGTGGCAACGGGTGGTGTCAATCAATGCAGGCTTTTTAGTTAGTGCCCATCCATAAATGTTCTTTTCACGCACTGACGGCGTTGGGCACCATTATTTAACTCCTCAAAATAGCGCGCTATTCCTCCGGGTTAAATCTGACGCCCGCCTTGTCAGAACGCGAAAAACCCTATTTCTGGACGGACACTAATTGATCCGCATGGTCGGACTGGGCGGTGGATCGATGCTTGCCAAGCAGATGTGCATCTGATAATAAATTTGTTTTACAAATTTATTTGACGCGACGTTGTCGCTTTTAGGAACGAAAGCTTTACCTGGACTCAAATGAAAAATGAAATGGAAAAGCCGCGCCTGATTCTGGCATCAAAATCTCCCAGGCGAAAAGAGCTTCTGGAGCAGGCGGGTCTCATTGTTACGGTTGTCCCAAGTTGTGTGGATGAAGACGGCATCAACATTACAGCGCCTGAAAATCTGGTTAAAACGTTGGCAGAGGCCAAGGCCAGGGAGGTTGCCGGTGCTTATCCTGAAAGCTGGGTAATCGGTGCCGACACCATCGTTCTCATCGATGGCGAAATTCTGGGTAAACCTGACTCCACGGAAACAGCTCGTCGGATGATTCAGCAGTTGAATGGACAGACCCACGAAGTTTTTACCGGATATGCCATCTTTTGCGAAGCCATGAAGACTTGTATCTCCGGCGTTGAAAAAACAGACGTTCATTTCAGGAACCTCAGCCAACAGGAAATTGAATGGTATATTCAGACCGACGAGCCATATGACAAGGCCGGCGCGTATGCCATACAGGGACTGGGGTCGTTTCTTGTCAAGCGGATTTGCGGTTCGTATACCAATGTCGTGGGGTTGCCGGTCTGTGAGGTGCTGGAGCATCTTTTAAAAACAGGCATCATAGAAAGGGAAATACGTTGAAAGACCGACTATCACGGATAAGGAGTGGAATTGAGACAGCGGTTGCAGATTCCGGGAGACAGCCGGGGGATGTCAAGCTGGTTGCAGTGAGTAAAACCGTTCCCTTTGAAAAGATTCTGACGGCCATCGACCTGGGCGTAACGGTGTTTGGTGAAAATTATGTTCAAGAAGCCCGGGATAAATTCAATGCTCTTTATTCCCATCCCCTCTCCTGGCATTTTATCGGCCACCTTCAGTCAAACAAGGCCAAGTATGTGGTGAAGATATTTGACCTGATCCATTCTGTAGATTCCCTGAAACTCTCAAGAGAGATAGACAAACAGGCCGGGAAAATCGGCAAGGTTCAGAGCGTGCTGATTCAGGTCAACATCGCGGAAGAAACCAGCAAATCAGGTGTTCTGTTAGAAGACACGGCCCGGCTCGTATCCGAGATGAGTCAACTAACCCATCTTGAAGTCAAGGGCCTCATGACCATGCCGCCCTATTTTAACGCCCCGGAAAAAGCGAGACCCTATTTCAAGGCCTTGAGACAGCTGCGGGATCAAATTCGGGCCATGGAGATCCCAGGTGTTGCCATGGACGAGCTTTCCATGGGCATGACCGGTGATTTTGAGGTGGCCATTCAGGAAGGCGCCACCCTGGTTCGCATCGGAACCGCCATTTTTGGAGAACGTGCATGAAAATATTACTGCACACCTGCTGCGCACCTTGTGCAATCGTCCCCATTGCGTTATTACAACAGGCGGAATTTGAAGTGATGGGGTATTTTTACAGCCACAATATCCATCCCTATACGGAATGTTTAAAGCGACGGGAGACCCTTGAGACATATGCGGATTCCATGGGACTGCGCGTCATCTATTCGGAAGGATATGACATGGAAAACTTTCTTCGAAATGTTGCTTTCCGGGAGAAAGATCGGTGCACCTACTGCTACCATGATCGCCTCAGGTCCACAGCCCTCATGGCAAAACGTGGTAAATTCGATTATTTTACGAGCAGCCTGTTGTACAGTAAATTCCAGAAACACGCGGAGATCAAATCCATCGGTGAATCCGTCGGAAAAGCCATCGGCATTCCGTTTTACTATCAGGACTTCCGGAGTGACTGGAAAGAAGGCATTGAAACCTCAAGGCAGCTCAAGATGTATCGCCAGTCGTACTGTGGGTGTATCTACAGTGAGAAGGAACGCTATTACAAATAACATTTGATATTCTGATTTGTTTTGATTTTCGATATTCTGATTTAGAATTTATCTAAACCAAAGGTTCCCATGTTTGCTAATTTTTTCTATTTCATTATCGCCCTATTAATCTATTCCACCTATCAGCCATCGGACGCAACCAATTTTACGGCATTCCAGAGTCTTCTTTTATTTTTGTTTTTACTGGTTGTTTACACGGCATATACATGGCGACAATTCCAGGGCTTGAATCGGAGGATGGCAGCCCATGGTAATACCGAGAGTGACTCCCGTTTCACATCGCTGCTCACCCGACAGTCAATTTTAGCGATATTCATCTTTGCAGCGAATATTTATGGGCTGAACCTGTCATCGTTCGTGTCGAACTTCCGTTTATTTATTCTTTTCCCGACATTACAGGCAATCTTATTCATACTGCTGTTCATCGGCTACCTGTCCATTCTATGGGCATGTGCTCACCGGTCCTATCAAATGCTGTATCATTCCAGGATTGGCAGGCGGGCCTATGTGACCTCGAATATTTCTTTTTCCATGCCGGTATTACTCCCCTGGGTCGTTATTTCAGGCTTTTCCGATATCATCCATATTCTGCCCATGGGAAGTTTAACACGCTTTCTTTCCACCCCGGAAGGCGAAATAGTCTATTTTATGGTCTTTCTGGTTATCGTCGCCGTTATGGGCCCCCTTTTGATCCAAAAATTCTGGGGTTGTCGGCCCCTGGAACAGGGTGTGCATCGTACACGTATCGAAAGCCTCTGTGAATCTGTAAATTTGGGATACCGGAACATTCTCCACTGGCCGATTTTTGAAGGCAGAATCATTACTGCCGGTGTCATGGGACTGGTAAAGAGGTTTCGCTATATTCTGGTGACGCGCGCCTTGCTGAATCTTCTGGATCCACATGAGGTGGACGCCGTTATCGCCCATGAAATCGGACATGTGAAAAAGCGTCATTTGTTATTTTACCTCTTGTTTTTCGTGGGTTACATGATCATTTCATTCTCGTTACTGGATCTGATTGTCTATGCAATGATTTATTTCGACCCGCTTATCAAGGCTTTCAACCGGATGGGTTTCAACCCGGTCACGGTCACATCCCTCGTTTTCAGCCTCGTTATTATTACGACCTTTTTAATTTATTTTCGTTTTATTTTCGGTTTTTTCATGCGCAATTTTGAACGCCAGGCAGATGCTTATGTATTCACGATATTCGACACTGCCACGTCCCTCATCAGCACGCTGAAAAAAATATCCTTTACAGGCAAGCAGTCACCCGACAAACCCAACTGGCATCATTTCAGCATTACCGAACGAATCGAATTTCTGAAAAAATGTGAAATAGATCGAACGCACGTAGGCAAACAGAACAGGAAAATACGCAAGAGTATCGGGGTGTATCTGGTGGGACTCGTTATGATAGGCGGTGTCGGATACCAGCTTAATTACGGCGAAGCCGGCAGGGTACTCAATACCCATTTTTTTGAAAAGGTCATTATGAAGGAGCTTGCAAAAACGCCTGACAATGTGGATCTGCATACCATGATGGGGGATCTGTATTTCAGCAGGAACAACTACGGAGATGCGGCATCCCAGTACGAAAAAGCCATTGAAATGGCGCCGCAACATGCGAGAGCGCTCAATAACCTGGCCTGGCTCTACGCCACATGCGAAGAGACATCATGTCGTGATCCTGAAAGAGCGCTTGTGCTGGCTAAAAGAGTTGCCGCCCTGGAAAAGGAAGCCCACATTCTGGATACTCTTGCGGAAAGCTATTTTATCAATGGCGATATTGAAGCTGCCCTGGCAACAGAGAAGGAAGCCCTGGCAATAGCAAAAAAGGATAGAGCCTATTACCTGGAGCAGATAGCGAGGTTTGAGGAAATGCTGGAAATATCGAATGAAAACGAATAAAGCAGAGCTAAAGCTCTGTGCTACATCTTAACAGGCTATTAGACTGTAGGTGTATAGGCTGTAGGTTGCTAATAGTCTAACAGCCTATTGCCTGATATTAAATGCGGAATTACAAGGCCAAGTCAGGCAGAAATTGTCTGAAACCCTGCCCTTCTCCAGTAACCATCCCCGAACACTTGTATTCTGGGATGATAGGAATGCTTGAAAGCTGGGATACTGCTATCTGCTTTAAGCTGTCAGCCACCCTCGGACCCTTGGAACCTCGACCCCTCGAACCCTGTTTTAGTTGATACAGACTTTCCTCACCTGCAACAAGTCAAGGTTTCCACCAAACACTTTTTCAACGCCATCCTGCTTCAATGTGGTCATGCCATCGGAAATCGCCTGATTACGGACATCTTCCATTTGTGCTTTCAGCTGTATCAATTTCTTCATCTCGTCCGTACCCATGAGCAGTTCATGGAGCGCCATCCGACCGCGATACCCGGTATTGTGACAGGCATCGCACCCTTCGGGTTTGTTCAGGGTAAGATTGTCCGAGAAGGGAATGTTGACATTTTGATTGAACGCTTCTTCACCGTACTCCCGAACCAGTTCATCATATTCCTCTTTAGAAGGATTGTAGGCTTTCTTGCAGTCCTTGCAGAGGGTTCGAACCAGCCGCTGGGCCATGATACCGAGAATGGCATCTGCGAAATTAAAGGGATCCATGCCCATATCCAGTAACCTTGTAATACTCTCTGGGGCGCTGTTGGTATGCAGGGTCGAAAAAACGAGATGGCCTGTAAGGGAGGCTTCGATACCAATGGAAGTTGTTTCCTTGTCTCGCATTTCACCTACCATGATGACATCGGGATCCGCCCGCAGAAATGCGCGCATGGCGGCGGCAAAATCAAAACCGATCTTGGGTTTGACCTGAACCTGCCGGAGACCACGCTGGGTGATTTCTACCGGGTCTTCAGCTGTCCATATCTTGGTTTCGGTTTTATTGATGTAGCCAAGCGCAGAATGCAGTGTGGTGGTCTTTCCGGAACCGGTTGGCCCGCAGACAAAGATAATGCCATACGGTTGTGTCACGATGCTGATAAAGTTTTCATAGTTACTTTCTGCAAACCCCATTTTTTTTAATGGAAGCGGTTCTCCCGCTGCGAGAATACGCATGACGATATCTTCGAGACCCCCCTGGGTGGGGACGGTTGCAACCCGGAGCTCGATATCCTTGCCGCCATATTTCTTGAATTTTATCTTGCCGTCCTGGGGCTTTCTTCGTTCAGCAATATCGAGATCGGACATGATCTTGATACGCGAAACCACAGCGGCTTTATAACTGAAGGGAATGGTTTGATACAGTGTGCAGGCACCGTCGATTCGAATTCGAACTTCCGTATTCTGTTTGCCGGGATATGGTTCAATGTGAATATCGGAAGCACCACGCTCATAGGCATCCAGGATGATCTTATTGACAACCTGAACCACAGCACTGTCTTCGTCTCCCACGCCGGATTCCGCTTCTTCGATTTCCTCGGCTTCATTCTGCAGCTGGCTGAGAATATCGTCAATTTCCGCCATCTGTTTCTCATCCTGCGTGAAGTTCTTGATGAAATTGAGGATGTCTTCCTCAAGAGAAACACAGAATTTGACCGGTTTCCCGGGGAAGAGGACCTTGATCTGATCAATTTTCTGCAGGTCATTGGGATTGTCGACGGCTATCAGTAACTTTCCTTCTTCCATCCGAATGGGGACGAAATGATTGTTTCTCATAAAAGGAACTTTGACCCCTGCAAGAAGGTCGCTCGGGATGGGAATCCTGGCGTTGTATTCGATGAACGGGGTCTGGTAATACCGGCTCAACGATTTACCGACTTCCCCCTTTTTGATCTTGAGGTCTTTCATCAGGACATCCGGGACCGATCGTTTCCCTTTACGAGCGTCGGCAATAGCGTTGTTGAGTTCCTTCTGGGTAACAAGATGATTTTCCAGGAGGTAGTCAAATTTTGTATTTTTACCTTTAGCGATGCGTTTCTGATTGTACAGGGCGATGCCGAAAACTTTGGCCAATTCAGCGAGATACTTTTCATCGGCGGTTGTAAAGGGGGAATCTTTTTTATTGTTTACGAGTTGGAGCGCTCCCAGAAGGTATTTTTGAAAAATAATCGGGTGCGCTATGACCTGTTTGGTGACAAAACCGGTTTTTTGATCCCAGCTGCTGTCGAACTGCAGATCGGGATCAATGGATGCAACCTCCTCGTTGTCGTAGACGTTTTCGATATTGACGGCTTTCTGTTTAAACGCGGCGTAACCGGCGACACTGCTTTTCGAGACGGGGATACGTATTTCTGAAATCTCATCACCGGACTTGAAACGTGACACAAGCTCTCTTTTGACGCCATCGACGACATACACCGTCATTCGTTTTGCCTCAAAAAGTGACGTCACATCATCCTGGAGATCGATGAAGATTTCATCCAGGTTTGTGGCCGAGTTCAACTTGTTTCCGATCTCCTGAAGTTTGGTGCGATATTCAACTTCGGTCTTGAGATTCTGGACATCTTGCGTTGGTTCACATAAGTTGTTTGCCATGAGATTACCCGTTACCCTTGTGTTTAATCGTGCAACGATTTTATTTGTGGTTATCGGCTTTATTCGAATTTTCAGAGCGTCGATAATTATGATAGATTTTTTTGATTCCGCCGCCGATGAGCAGAATGCTCATAAAATAAAAACAGAACCATATAAAAGGGATATATGAAGAAAAGTGCTCTATCTTTTCAATATCCCGCATTTTCTGGGGTGTCATAAACAAAACTCCCAGACCTGCAAGCAGCAGCAATATCCCCCACCTCATTTGTAGTGGCGAGTTTCTTTTTGACATACGAAAAGACAGGTTGTGATTTTAATCGTGGTTAATAGCCGCATGAATGATGCGTGATATTGTCGGCAACGTTGGGGACACTATAGCGCAAAATTGCGTGTT
>QMMS01000034.1 GCA_003647375.1 Deltaproteobacteria bacterium | reverse complement strand
TTTGACGCCCCAGGGACGTTTTTCCGGATAAAAATCAACCTTAAACTTATCGGAATAGTCCTGCACCCGGTCGCGGCCGCTGGAACGCATGGTCAACATGTAATCGATCTTTTCCCCTTGGACACCGTCTTTGTCATGGATAAAACCGTCCGGGCCTGAAAGCGTGATGACTTTGGCTCCCATTTCCGTAATCTTTTTGACTACGCCCCAGGCGACATTGCCAAATCCTGAAACGGCTGCTATTTTGCCTTCGATGTGTTCTCCGCGAGTCTTCAACATTTCTTGGGCAAAATAGACGGCACCGTATCCCGTGGCCTCTGGTCGAATAGCGGAACCGCCCCAGTCAATTCCTTTTCCGGTCAACACACCTTCAAACACATTTTTAAGACGTTTGTAATGACCAAACAAGTAACCAATTTCCCGGGCTCCTACACCGATATCGCCGGCGGGCACATCGGTATTGGGACCAATATGTTTGTACAGGCCGACCATGAAACTCTGACAGAAATTTTCGATTTCAACATCGGATTTGCCACGGGGATTGAAATCGCTGCCGCCTTTCCCACCGCCAAGGGGCAGACCGGTCAAGGCATTTTTAAACACCTGATCAAACAACAGACTCAAGGAAGAAAAAAGCTCATCGACCGCTTGAAGATATTCTCTTTCCCAGGGATATTTTCCTTTTACCATTTGTGATATTTTTCGTACGTATGAGCTCGATTTTTCTTTGATGTTTAAAGCTGTATTATACATCTTTTACTCTCCTTTTTATTGCCTGTGCTAACAGTATTCTTCACAATGCCAGATGCCTCCATCTCGGATTGGCAACATACATGAGGTTTTGCTGCCACAGTTAATACACAGTCCCTTCATCCTCCCGGGAATCACCTCGATGCCGGGATTGGAAGGTTGAGACGATGGCTCCTCTGAATAGATCTCTTTGTTTTCACCCACCTGCAACGATGTCTCATTGTCAAAATTTTCACAAAACCAGATCGGTTTGCACATGATTTTGCAGTTTTGATAGTGAACGCATTCGGATTTATATATGTGGTTAGAGGAAAGGATGTTGCGGTGGTCCGCATGTGGAGGAAGTGGATGAGGGAGAGAAAAAAACCGGGGAAGAATGCCCCGGTGGGGAAAGCTACCCGGTATCGGTTGGCAGATTTGCCCGCCGTATTTTTTCCCGGAGGGTTTTGCGATCAATCTCCAGAATCCCGGCGGCTCGCGTTTTGTTTCCCTTCACGCTGTTTAGCACATTCGCAATATGTTCCGCTTCAACCTCAGCCAAGGGCCGGTTCAGACCTTTACGCCAGTTGAGGTTGAATCGCATTTGTTCAGGCAGGTCCGTAACATCGATAAAATCACCATCAACCAGCACCACTAGGCGCTGGACTAGGTTTTCAAGCTCCCGGACATTGCCCTGCCAACGATAATTTCTAAAAACCTGAAGAACCTTGTCTGAGAACCGGGGCGTCGGGCGTTTCATATCTTTGGAAAGTTTTTCCATAAACAGCTGAACCAGTAGCAGGATATCCTCACCGCGTTCGTGCAGAGGCGGCAGTGAAATTTCAACAACGTTGAGCCGAAAATAAAGATCTTCCCTGAAGAGCCCCTTTTTAACGAGACGTTTCAGATCGGTATTGGTTGCCGCAATGATTCGTGTGTCGACTTTTTGAACACGGCTGGACCCTACCATGAAAATTTCCTTGTTTTGAATAGCCCGCAGCAGTCTCCCTTGCATGCTCAGGCTGGCATCCCCGATTTCGTCTAGAAAGAGCGTCCCTCCGTCGGCAATCTGGAAAAAGCCGGCCCGGGAAGCTTGCGCTCCTGTGAAGGCCCCTTTAACGTGGCCGAAAAGCTCGCTTTCAAGAAGGCTATCTGGAATCGCTGTACAGTTGACGGTCACAAAAGGCCCTGAAGCAGTTTTACTGCTGTAATGGATGGCGCGTGCCACCAACTCTTTACCCGTGCCGCTCTCCCCCGAAATCAACACGTTGACTCTAGTGGCAGCGGCCTTTTCGATGAGCCGGTATACATGCTGCATGCCCGGAGAATTACCAATAATATTGTGGCTGCTTGGCAGTGGTTTTGCTTCAACGGCACGACGGTTTGCCAACTTCTCGAGCATCTTCGAGACAGCCGACAACAACTCTTCATCCGTAAAGGGTTTTACCAGATAATCTTCAGCACCGTCTTTGACCGCCTCTACCGCACCTGTAATGGACGGGTAGCCGGTGATGATCATAATTTCGGTTCCCTTTACATTTTCTTTCACATATTTAAGTAGCTCCAAGCCGCTTATTTTGGGCATTTTTATATCGGTGATGACCAGGTCCACCGAGTTCTGTTCCAGGAAGGCAATCGCCGGTTCCACGCCTGGTGCTGTGAAGACTCCATAACCGGCTGCTTCGAGATTTCTTTGAATTACTTCCAAGGTGGCCGGTGAATCATCAACTACCAGGATTTTAATTCTGTTATGCGCTATTTTTTTTCGATTCATGTTTTTCCTCTGGGGATAACCTTCTCAGTGGAAATTTGATCCGGAAGCAGGCACCATGTCCGATACTGCTCTCCACGTCAATACTGCCGCCATGGGACTTAACGATGCCGTGAACCACAGAAAGTCCTAGACCGGTTCCTTGTCTGATATCCTTGGTTGTAAAGAACGGCAGAAAAATCTGTTTTAATGTTTTCTGAGTCATACCGATACCAGTGTCCTGAACCACCAGGTAAGCATGATCTTCGTCAAATGAGGTTTCGATGCTCAACGCACCTTCTTCGGGCATGGCCTGAAGTGCATTGACGATCAGATTGGTGAATACCTGTTGCAACTGGGACAGATCGGCTTTTATGGCCGGCAAGTTCCGGTGAAGTTTTTTTGTCACCGTAATTCCATTCTTAGCACATCGTGACTCAAACAGATAAATACCGTCTTCAATCAGTCGGTTCAGGTTTACCAGGGTTTCCCGCGGTGGGGTCTGACGACTGAAAAACATCAGTTTTTTAATGATTTCCCTGGCATGCAAAGCAGCTTTAACAATGTTTTCCAGATCACTATAGACTTGTTCTGGAAGGTTAGTAACCTTTGATGACAGTTGGGAAAATCCAAGTATGTTTCCAAGGGGTTCATTCAGTTCATGAGCCACACCGGCAGTCAACTGCCCTATTTTTGCCAGTCGATCTGAATGCCGCAGCTGGTTTTCCATCTCGGCTTTATTATCGAGCGCTTCCTTTTTCTCGATGGCCAGAGCAAGATGATGCGCAATCGTTCTCAGAAGGGCGCATTCTTCATCGAGAAAGGGGGGGGTATCCACTTTGCGATCATTTTTTGGAGGCAAGTAAATTACCTCAATGTTTCCCCGAAAAATTCTCTGGACAGATAGGTTTTCAGTCAGAGTAGGATGATCTATTGCAGTTCTACGATCACCATAGGAATGCTGATCCAAGCGGATAATTGCCCTAGTGTTCGCCGGGTATTGAAACGCCGGCGGAATAATGGCGGCAATGGACTCCAGCATCCGGGGAAGGGGTCTATTTTGCCCAACAATCTTTGCCATGCTGTAGAGGCAGGTGAGTTCCTTATTTCTTTCGATTAGCTGATTTCGCTCATTCAAGAGCTGTTGTTCTTGTTTAACACGCTCTGACACGTCCTGACCGATTGCCAACAATCCAATGACGTTTTCAGATGCTTCATCCTTAAGTTGCTTGTAGTGCCATTCGACATAAAGTTCTCCGCCGGAACGGGTAATTATTCTGGTGATGATATTTTTTTTTGCCGGCTTGCCTTTAAGAATGAAACGTCGAAAATATCGCTTTGCCGAATCCTTCTCCTGCTCAGCGAGAAGCAGATCAAACCAATTTTTTTGGGTGAGCTCTGAATAAGAATATCCTGTGGTTGATTCTAAATATTCATTAAAACTGATAATCTTTCCATCCTGATCCAAGATGAGGATAATCCCTTTGGTAAGCTGGATGACAGGCTGGTATAAATCAGCAATCCTTTGTGACATGTTAGATTTAACCATATACTTGATTTATGGAATATTTGTAATCTCGTCAAGATATGATTTTAACCAATCGTTTACCTGGTGGACGGACCAGATGCGCAAGGGCAACCTGGTTGTGCGGCGTAACCTTCCTGATGATGCGCCCCTGGAGGCGGAAAACCTTTATCTGCGGGAAGAAGCCAATCTTAAATATCGTCACGAAGGCATCATCGGAAAAAGCCGGGAGATCAAAAAGGTACAATCCAATAAGACATCTTCTATTACGTTGCCCTAAGCGTCTAATAATCGCCGCTGCAACAGCGACTGCATGTCACGACGGCCATCGACAATCAGCAGAACATAGACGTTCTTTTTCATGATCCGGTAAATGATACGGTAAGGTTTGAAAAAAATCTCGCGATATTCGCGAATTCCAAGCATTAGCAGTTCCTTGGGGTAAGCACCCCGCTCCGGGAATTCGGACAGTTTGGAGAAAGATTTTTCGATCTGATCCAAAACGTAGTCTGCTTTTCGAGGCGCATCATGCAGAGCGATGTAATCATAAAGCTCTTCGAGATCACGTACTGCATCATTGGTAAATAAAACCCTGAACGGTATCACCGAACCTCCCGCCGTTCGCGAAGACGCTTAATCACTTTCTCGACGGGTAAGAATTTGCCTTCCTCAACCTGACGCATCCCGATTGCCAAGATCTTCAAGAGAGCTATTGTTTGCTGGGTTTTCTCGTAACTTTCGATATCTTGTATGACCACCTTGGCTTTGCCATTCTGGGTAATAACCATTGGCTCTTGCTGTTCAGCAAGGTTTCTTATGATTTCAGCAGCATGGGCCTTCAGGTAGCTGATGGGCTTAATCCGGCTTGACAGTTTCATAAAAAATGCCTCCATTTCTAAAATATGACTTAATATAGTCCATAAACAGGTCATTTGTCAAGACCGTGAGGGCGACTCGAAACCGTGCTCGATGATTAGCGTTTTCATGTGTAAAGATGACAACTCACCGTATGCCCTGCCGTATCGATTTCCCTTGGGGCCTCTTTGCGGCAGACAGCCATAGCCTCCGGGCATCTGGGATGGAAACGACATCCTTTCGGGGGCGCAGATGGAGAGGGCGTACTCCCCTCAAGCGCCGACCATTGCGCCCTGTGGGATCCAGGGCGCGGAACCGCAGAAATCAACGCCTTTGTGTAGGGATGCTTTGCGTGAAAAATGATGTCACCCGTCTCTCCGAACTCTACAATTCGTCCCAGATACATCACCGCAATCCGGTTGGCAATATGACTGACAACACTCAAGTCATGTGAGATAAACAGATAGGAAAGATGATATTTCTCTCTTAGATCCAGGAGCAGATTGATTATTTGGGCCTGGATGGAAACATCGAGGGCACTGACAGGCTCATCGCAAACAATAAAATCAGGTTTAAGGGATATTGCCCTGGCAATGTTGATACGCTGCCGCTGACCGCCTGAGAATTCATGGGGGTAACGGTATAATACATCGGCATCGAGGCCCACATCTTTCAAAATACCCCTGGCTGCTTCCTCACGATCCCCATCTATCAATTTAAATTCGGATATCCCTTCCGTGATGATATCCAAAACATTCATGCGCGGATTCAAAGACGAGAGGGGATCCTGAAATATGATCTGAATTTTGCGACGCAACTCTCTCAGTTCTTTTCGTGAAAGACCGGCAAGCTCCCTTCCTTCAAACTTTATATGACCATCATGAATCTTTTCCAGTCCCACCAGTGTTCTGCCAAGCGTTGTCTTGCCGCATCCGGATTCGCCCACAAGACCTATTGTTTCCCCCTTCTGCAGCGCAAAAGAGACGCCGTCCACCGCCCTGACATAACCAATGGTTCGGGACAAAATCCCTCTGCGAACAGGAAACCAGGTCTTGAGATTATTGACCTCAATAAGACCCGTAGAGACGCGATTAATCGCGTCTCTACCATTAATCGCGTCTCTACCATTAATCACGTCTCCACCATTAATCGCGTCTCCACCATTAATCGCGTCTTTACAATCCCGGGAACCACCCTGTGACCGATTGTCACGATCTTTATAATATTTATCCTTTTCCCATTTTTCCGGATTGGCTTTAATATATTCTGTTATTTCGTTAAATGATTTTTCGTTTCGGATAATGTGATCATGGAATCGTGATTGCCAGGCAAATCCTGCGTTTATTTTTCGTGATTCAAATGTGACACGCCCTTTATACCAACGTATTACCCGGGATAAATTGTCATGCAACATTGGATTTTTATTTTCCGTTATTCCACCCGTAGAGACGCGATTAATCGCGTCTCTACCATTATCATCCGATTTGCAAATAATAATGATAATATGCATATGATTTGGCATCACAACATGACGACCTAAATCAATATAGGGGAAATGGTTCGGTATTTCATTACAAAATCTTTCTGCCATTTGACCTGTTTGTGATAATTGTATTTTTCCGTCGATCACATCACCAAAATAAGAAGCCCTGTTTTTCGTACAAATGGTTACAAAATACGCGCCATTTTGGCCGTAATCCCATGATTGCAGGCGTGCTGATGGTATGCGATACTGGTTTTTAAATTTTTCCATGATTAAAATTCATTCCATCTGCCGGCAACAAAACATGCCGCCCTGTGGTTGTCTGATACCGGAATCAATTCCGGCATCTCCGTTCTGCATTTTTCAAATGCAAAGGGGCATCGATCACGAAACCGGCATCCGGATGGATAATTCTCCGGAGATGGAACACTGCCGGGTATCACGGCCAGTCGATTTCCCTTACCATCGGATAAGGTGGGAATCGATTTTAAAAGGCTGTACGTATACGGGTGTGACGGCGCCGAAAATATGTCCTCCATGGTCCCCTCTTCAACTATTTTGGATGCATACATCACCAGAACACGATCACACATTTCCCAAACGACGCCCATGTCGTGCGTAATCAAAAGAATGGATGTTCGCTCCTCCTTCATCTCACGAATCAGCTGAAATACCTGCGCCTGTATGGTCACATCCAGGGCTGTTGTGGGTTCATCGGCAATAACCAACTCCGGGCTCATCATCAAGGCCATGGCGATCATGATGCGTTGTTGCATTCCTCCTGACAACTGGTATGGATAGGCGTGCATCTTTTCCGCTGCATCGGGTATTTTTACCTTTCCAAGCCATTCAAGAGACATCTGCCAGGCCCTTGATTTTGACATATGCTGATGTATCTGAATCGTCTCCACCATTTGCTGACCGATTCTTTGCAAAGGGGACAGGGCCGATAGCGGTTCCTGGAATATCATGCTGATCTCTTTGCCGCGTACCTTGCGTACCATCTCGATCCCGGTTTTTAAGAGATCGTTCCCCTTAAACAAAACCCGGCCGTTCTCAATGCTTCCCGGTGGAGAGGGAATCAGGCGTAGCAGGCTTAACGCGCTCACTGATTTCCCACATCCGGATTCGCCCACGAGGCCGACAACTTCCCCGCGATGGATGTCAAAGGACACATCGTCGACTGCGGTAAAAAAAGCGTCATCGGTTTTGAACGACACCGTCAGATTCGATACGCTAAGAAGTGTCTGCGGCATTATATCAGTCTCGTATATCGTTTGGGGTCATAAGCATTCCGGATGCCTTCACCCACAAATACACCCAGGAGCATGACAATAAACAAAGCAAGGGATGGATAGAGAATCAACCACCATGCCCATCGATACTGCTGGGCTTGATAAAGCAATTCCCCCCAACTTGGCGTCGGCGACGGTAGACCGAAACCGAGATAGTCCAGTGCGGCCAGTGAGCCGATGGCGCCCACCAGTGAAAAGGGGAAAAAGGTAATCACCGGAACCATGCCGTTGGGTAAAATATGCTTGAATATAATCTTAAAGGATGAGCCCCCCATGCACTTTGCCGCCTCCACAAAGGGAAGTTTCCGCAGGCGTAAAAATTCTGCCCGAACATAGTAGGATATCCCGATCCAGTTAAAAAGCCCGTAGCAGAACAACAGCAGGGAGAAACTCCTGCCGTAAATGGACCCCATGAGTATCATGATGTATAAAAACGGCAACGCACTCCAAATTTCAATAAACCGTTGACCTGTTATGTCCAGAAGACCGCCATAATAGCCTTGAATCGCTCCGGCGGCAATGCCCAGGACCATGGACCCGACAACGAGCAACAATCCAAAAGACATGGAGGTTCTCAGTCCGTAAAGAATGCGTGCCAGAACATCTCGTCCAGCCCCATCAATGCCCATGATGTGCCCCTTGACTGGTGGAAAAGGAAATCTGACATCTTCTTTAAGAAAGTCAACGCGGTACTTTCGGTTGCTCATGGAGATTGTAAGGTTGTCCACGGGGCCGAAATATCGATTTCGGACGTTTTCCTTGATGACCGCTTGCTGAGCATCTAAAAGCGAGTCCCAACTATTTTCTGCCCCCGGTTTCGAGACCTCCTCGACCATGGCCAGGTTTCGATTGAACGTAAGCTCGAATGCATGTCCCCCGCCATCAGCACCCGGAGTCACCCCTTCTCTGAAGGTAATTCTAACTGTTTTCGGCCGGCGCTTTTTTCCCCTGTGAGTCGACAGGGATGCCTTAATGTTTTCGCCTTCGGGTCCCGTGGTCACCATGGAGAGAGATGGGGCTTCCTTGCCTGAAAACCTGAGCTCGATGGCAGCCCTGATTTCCGGTGGGATCTTGAAAAAGTCTGTAATACGCCTGTTTTGGATGTCCTTGTCTGTCAAACCCAGAAATGCCCCGAGTCTGAATGATTTTACAATGGAAAAATCATTTCGGATATTGGCCGTCCCCACCATGGGAAGCGGCTTAAATGCGGCAGTGACATGATCGGACACCTCGACAAGCGCAGGATCCAGGCTTTGAAACGGGCCATATGGGATTGGCGGGAAAACCATGTAATTTTCACTGTTCAGAAATTCAGAACTTGTATTAACCTGGTGGTAATCAGGCCGCGTATGTTTGCCATTTCCCAAAAACGTATCCTCCGGATAAAACTTGACCACAGGGAAATAAGACTTGCCATGAAACTTTACATAGAGCGGAACATTGTTGCAGATAATTTCAGAGCAGAGGCTGAACATATACAGAAGTGCAAGAATCCATAGTGAAATATAGGCACGCTTCATCTCCTTAAAGCGTGATATACGTCTGCGGGTCATAGGATTTTTAACAAAACGCGACATCATCGGGGGTTTCAATTCTCTTGAAAGTTAATTCTCGGATCGATGAGAACATAACAAAAATCTGATAGGATATTGCCTATGAGCCCCAAGATTGCAGTGATGGAAAGGATCCCCATGAAAACCGGATAATCTCTCCCCACAATGGCTTCCAGGCTCAATCGGCCCATTCCGGGAATTTCAAAGACCTGCTCAATGATGACGGAGCCGGCAAACATTACTGTGAGGATGGATCCAAAACCGGTTGCGATGGGAACCAGGGAATTCCTCAGGGCATGTCCCCAAATGGCACGTGAAAAACTGCCGCCCTTGGCCAGTACCGTACGGATATAATCTTTTCCGATCTGTTCTATGAGCGAATTTTTCATAAGAAGTGTCAGCACGGCAAAATTGCCGATCACATAGCATAGGATCGGCAGAAACATGTGCTGGAAAATATCCTTTATTTTACCCCAGTAAGTGAGCTGGTGGAACAGGTCTGAGTGAAATCCTGAAATCGGGAATATATCCCATAACCCTTCAACAGTACCGGCAAAAAGCATTTTGAGCACCATGCCGAAGGCAAAGGGAGGGATGGCATATCCCACAAAAACGACAATGCTCGAAACAATGTCAAAAGATCGGTCGTGGTGTAAGGCCTTAAAAATACCCAAAGGGATACAGACCAGATAGGATAGAATAAAACCGGTAATCCCGAAAACCAGCGACACCTTAAATCGTTCCTGAATCAACTGCCAGGATGTTTTGTTTGGGAATCGATAGGATTCCATCTTCATACCCATACGATCCGTGACCAACCACTTCCAGTACCTTTTATAAAACGGTTGATCGAACCCGAAATGTGCTTCAATGGCCTTGCGCTGGTCCGCTGAAATACTTGTGGCAGCCCCGGCACCCCCGCCGGATTCCGATGCACCAACACCGCCACGCATCTGCATGATGGCCTGCTCCACAGGACCCCCGGGAACAAACTGAATGACACCGAAGCAGAGTAGCGTAATACCTATGAAGGTGGGAATCACGAGTAGAAACCGCCGGATGAAATAGTCGATTCTTTCCATGTGCTGCTTATAGCACTAGGCGGCCAAGGTTTTCAATAGGCTGTTAGGCTGTAGACTGTTAGGCTGTTAGGTGTTGTCCGTGGACAGTTATCATGTTCAAGAACGAATGAACATCGAACGTTGAATACGGAACCTGAAGAAACAGGTGTCTGTATTGAAACGCAACAGCACGCGTATTCCTCATGGCGAATAGCCTTGTCTTCGATCTTGTGACTTGTCGAAAATCCCGGTTTATCGGGTTTGCGATTTTTAATTATTCTTTTTCATTCGATGTTCGATGTTGGACGTTTCCCGCCATGGCGGGATTGGACGTTCATTTTTAAAATATCATCATACAAAATCTTGCTTTTTCCCCTTAAAATCGAATAAACTCTTCACACATTTTTATGATACAAACCCGAAAGGAAACCATGACCACACCACATCCCAAAACGCATTTTCAGACCGACGAAAACGTGCCGGCCTATGAACTGAAAAACCGTATCGCGGCATTGCAGGAGCGCCTGTCCCGCAGCAAAATAGATGCTGCGCTGATTCTTCAAAGCAGTGACCTTTACTATTTTTCCGGCACTACCCAGCAAGGACACCTTTACGTGCCTGCCAACTCCCGGCCAATTCTCATGGTGCGAAAAAGTATCCATCGCGCAACAGCGGAATCGAATCTGGATACGATCCTTCCCATATCCGGTCTTTCCCAACTTCGAACCCTCTTGAAAGACAATGGCTGCAAGGCACCCCAAACCCTGGGAATGGAGCTGGATGTTCTTCCCGTCAACCTGTATCACAAATACAGGGATCTTTTTAACGAATCCCGAATTATCGATGTGTCCCACGATATTCGGATGGTCAGGTCTGTCAAATCATTGTTTGAGATAGATCGGATAACCCTGGCGGCAACGTTCTCAGATCAGATGGCATCCTTTGTAAAAGAAGAGTTGCGAGAAGGAATCACTGAAGTCGAGCTCGCAGGCAAGCTAGAAGCCAGAGCCAGGAAACTTGGACACCAGGGAATGGTACGCATGCGATTGTGGGGAAGTGAAATGTTTTACGGACACCTCATGTCCGGTGCATCAGCAGCCGTCCCCAGCGCCCTCGCATCGCCCACCGGCGGTGCGGCCATGAGCCCCGCGTTTTCACAAGGACCCGGTTTTAAAAAAATCCAGCGCCATGAACCCATTCTATTCGACTATGTCTTTGCCTACAAGGGATACCTGGCAGACCATACGCGGATCTTTTCAATCGGCAGCCTTCCCGATGATCTTCTCAATGCGCATCAGTCCATGCTGGATCTCCAATCCATGTTGAAAAAAAAGATGCTGCCGGGCGTTCCTGCCGGAGATGTCTATGATATGGCCATGGCGTTCGTCGATGAAACCGGTTATGGCGGTTCTTTTATGGGCGCTGAACAGGAGCGCATCCGTTTCATCGGGCATGGTGTGGGGTTGGAGCTGGACGAATATCCATTTTTAGCCAAGGGGCAACAGCTCCGCCTACAAGCAGACATGGTCATCGCCCTGGAACCCAAACTCGTTTTTCCCGGGAGAGGGGTTGTGGGAGTGGAAAATACTCATGTTGTCACACCTGGCGGATTACAGCAGTTGACCACATATCCAGAAGAGATAGAAATTATTAAGTAGATACCCGGGTCCAAAGGGCCCGGCACTGATTCAACCCTATAAGAGTTATTATTATGCACATTCAGCGTGTGATAAATTCTAAATCCGAATATCGAAATACGAAACAAATCCAAATATCAAATGATGGAATAAAAGCCCGGATCCGATTAACGGTTCCGGTCTTTTTTATTACCTGCCACAAACCCTCCTAATGTCAGTTGTCATTTTGACTTCATCGATTCGGTTTTATGTATTGCGTATCTCCCTATCACTCTGGACGGTCTCATTTTACCCACCTCTTTTCCGGGCATAAATACTGCTTTAAGATAAAGCGGTTCTGCCTGGTCCCAACCTGAGAGTGAGAATTGTCCGGTTAAGATTCCCACGCGCCAGCCGTTAAAATCAAGGTATCGGGTGGCTTTCTTATAACCATAGATGCTGGTTCTATTTGTAGAGACTTTAACCTGTAGTTTCGCTGAGGGTGAAATGCGATCCAGAAGAAAAACAAAGACTGCATATTCCATATTTTCTTCGGTTTCTTCAGCAAATATTTCGTTTAAAGATGGGGAGATAGCTTTCTTTCCGGCAAATTCAGAAAGCTCCATATAGGAATCAGGAAAGAGGTTTGCACTTTTCGGCAGAGAAGCAGCCTCTACGATAAACATTACCGGTTCAGGCTTAGTTGAGTATAAAGGTTCTACCCTGGCTTCTTTTATGACTATCTCATTTTTTTTTACAGATCTGAATCGACTTAGAAATAGGGCTGATGCTCTGCGACCCAGCGGCCCTTCAAAATTGATCTTTCCTGCAATGGTTTTTTCTGACGGGCTGCTCTTTTCTGTTTGGTAGATATAGAGCTCAGTCCCTGAAAATTTTAATTCCTTTCCGATTAAAAAAGAACCTGCATCGATATTTTTTTCAAATCTGACCTTTTCAGATCTGTATTTATCGGCCATGACAATTTTATTATGTATGGCAATAGTAACTAAAGCTGCATCTTCCGGCATTTTATCCAGGGAAACAGCAATTGGATCGGGAAGATTGATTTGACCCATTTGATTCATTTTCTGCTTAAATTTTTCTAATTGTTCCTGCATACCTGCACAGCCGAAGGTAAGGAAAATCATAACTGCCGGTATGATGCAGCGATATTTTAATAAAGAAGAAAACATGTCTGTCCTCCAAAGAAAAAGGTAACGAGCTTTGCAAAACGGTACGTTTCTATTCCTAAAAATTAGGGGGTCGTTAATTCGTTGGGCCACATTTTGGTCTTCAATGTGTTCCGCAAACGTTTTTGTTCAGGTGGTAATGACAACACTTTCAGTACATCGGGGTTGTCACTCTTTTTGACAGGCCCCGACTGTACTTTTTTAACTTGATCACGGGTCGGTTTTGCAATGGCTTTTGGTTTTTGATCCTTTTTATATTGGTCTATAGCCTGATGCGTTCTTCTTCCCATAAACCCGTCAGCAGGACCGGGGTTATAGCCCGCATTTATCAAAGCAAGCTGGGTCTTTTTTATCAGAGGATCCGAAACAGGTTTTGCGAAACGTGTGTTAAAAACACCTGCCAGAACAGGTTTTCCCAGCTCAAGCTTATTGTTTTGTTTCCTTCCGGCCTTAAATATCGCTTTTATATAAAGCTTTTCACCGGTAAGGGAAATTCTGCATCGGGAGATGTCAACATGCCAGCCGGAATGGTCAATGTGCATCTCATTATATCCGGTTTTGGCAATTCCGTCCGGTTCCCGAAAGGTAAGTTTTTTACCCTTCATGCCATCCGGTGTTCTACTGAGTCTAAGTTCGGTTTTATCATCAGGGCTCAGGCGATCGAGATAAAAGGCGAAAACATAATAATCCCGGATTCCCTTGGGCACCTGCCCGGGCTTTCCCGAAGGAACGCAGTTATTAAGTATAAAACCCAATGTTAATGCATTATTTGAAAATAAATCGAAATCTTTTTCCGACACCTTTTCCGCAGGCACAATAAAAAGATTCAACTCCGGTCTGAACGGATATATCGGTCTTATCTCCGCCTTGTTGATCATTATATTTTTCGAGGTTAATTTATATTCGGTTTCCAGGGCTACGATGGTTCTCCTTTCAGCCGCGTCAAGAAAATGAAGATGCCCTTTGAGTCTTGCAAAACCGTTGTTTTTATCCGGAGTCAGGTACTCATCCACAATGGTTTGCAAGAGTTTGAAACCGGTATACCTGAATTGGGGTTCCCGCAGTTTTTTGGTTATTTCACCGGAAAAAACGACTTCAGGCCAGTCTCCCTCGGGCTGGGGCCGGCCGCTCATTTCAAGGACAATGGCGGATATCACCATTACCAGCTCAGGAGGTGCTTTATCGGTATCCATACGGATAAGCTTGCCCGGGGGATTTTCCGCCCCAACAGAAGTGCCTATTCCAGGAAGCGTAAAAAACGGCAGAAGCAAAATTATTATATATACGGTCATTCTTTGTGATTTCATTGTGTGAACCTCATTTTAATTTTAGTTATCACAGAGGTGTATATCCCGGGCCGTAACCGGTGATGTTTTCTGTGGTACGGTGTGCAGCATAGTTGCCGGCATTTTTAACAGCAAATTCCGTTATTTTTTTACCCGTATCACCGACAACCGAACCGATGGCCTCCTCATATGGATCTCCCAAATACTTTCCTATATTAGTAACGACAACAGCATTGACGGTTGCCTGTTTCGTACCTTCATATATAGCCTCGCCTTGTGAAGCGCCTTCATCAATATTTTGTCCATACGCATCCGCGCCGGCACGCAAAGCCTGAACACCTATTGTCGCCCCCCACACAGCTGTAGCGGATTTAACTCCCGCACCGGCTAAAGCCCCGGCAGGCGTCACGGTAAGAGCCCATCCTGCAACGGTTCCGGCCGCTGCGGTAACTTCTAAGGCTGTGATTATAGCGTCCAAAGCAGGATTTAATGAGCCTCCTGTGTGGATGTATTCTCTTCCCGGCCGGATTATTGTGCCCGAATCAAGCATAACAGTAACCTCATGGGTACCGTCAGGATGAACAGTTGTGAGTACCCATGTATCGTTTGAGTATATAGCCCATGTAGATACGGAACCGTCTTCGTTTATTTCCGGGTCTGTTATTTTATCAAGCGTGGCGCTCTTCGTACCCGGCAGTGTTCCCTGGGTTCCAATTAGCTCCTGGTCGGGGTCCGGCTGCTCGGTCGTTTTACTTTCATCGGCGCTGCCGTGAGGGTCTATATCGTCAACCAGTATTGCAACTTCTGTTTTTTCGTCCCCCTGGTCTTCAGCAGACGTACTTTCATCCGTGTCTTTCTCATCAGAGGTGGTTCCCGTGGCAGAGTCTTCACTATCATCCTCAACTCCCCCTTCTTCGGTTGTCTCTTCTTCAGCAGTCTCTCCTTCTTCGGCAGACTCTCCTTCTTCTTCAGCAGTCCCTTCTTCTGCGACAGCCTCTCCTTCTTCGGCAGTCCCTTCTTCTTCGGCGGTCTCTCCTTCTTCGGCAGTCTCTTCTTCTGCGACAGCCTCTCCTTCTTCGACAGTCCCTTCTTCTTCGGCAGTCTCTCCTTCCTCGGCAGCCTCTCCTTCTTCGGCAGTCTCTCCTTCCTCGGCAACCTCTCCGTCTTCAGCAATCCCTTCTTCTTCAGCGTCCGCCCCTTCTTCAGCGGTCTCTCCTTCTTCGGCAGTCCCTTCTTCTTCAGCAGCCTCTTCCAGGAGATTAACTTCCTCAACCAGTTCCGCAACCTCTTCCTCCTTACCTGGATCGGTCTCAGAAGAAGTTGTGATTTCAGAATCGGCACTTTCCTGGGTAGCAGGGGTAAATCCCGAGGGAGGATCTGTTGCATCAGAGCTCGTGCTTTCTAATTCGATCATACCGTCGCCTCCGCCTCCGCCTGAGTCTTTGCCTGAGTCTCTGCCTCCGCCATCACCCCCACTATGGGCAAATAAAGATTGGACAGGACATACTGCGATGATGAGAGATAGCACAATAATAACCATTGATTGTTTCATGAGACGCCTCTTTGCCTGGATAAAATATCTATAACCTGAACTGAGCGATTCAGTCTGAAGAGATATTGCTTCTGATGAGAGTAGGTATAGGAATAACGCAATTTTATGTCAAGGAGATATTACCCCAAAAGGGGTTCCCATCTCTTTTCGATGAGTTAAAAAAAACGAAAAAACCGACCCGTTCCAAAATGAAATCTCAATTGGAATGGATCGGCTTAAAACTCATTATAGATATAAACAGGTTCTAACGCTTGGAGAACTGATAGCGAGCTCTGGCACCTTTTTGTCCGTATTTCTTGCGCTCCTTGACCCTGGCATCACGTGTGATAAACCCGGCCTTTTTCAGTACCTGCCTCAGGTCCGGTTCCACCTGGAGCAATGCTTTGGTGATTCCATGGCGGATAGCACCTGCCTGGCCGGTAATGCCACCACCCAGCACACGCACCCTTATATCGTAGGTCTCCTGCGTATTGGTAAGTGACAGGGGCTGCAGCATGATAATCTTGGCCGTACCCACCTTGAAATAATCATCAAGAGGCCGGTCATTAACCGTAATCTTACCGGTTCCCGGTACCAGCCATGTCCGGGCGATAGAGGTTTTACGTTTGCCGGTTGCATAATATACATTTTGTTCTGCCATAGGTTTCCTCAACTCTTGTATATTCGTTATTTAATTGATTTGTTTAATCGATTCATTGCCTGCCGACCCTTGCAGAGACGCACATCACTGGAATGCCAGTGGTTCAGGTTGCTGGGCCTCATGAGGGTGTGCACCGCCGGCATACACTTTTAATTTCTTGATCATCGCCCTACCCAGTCTGTTTTTAGGTAACATTCCTTTCACTGCAAACCGGATCAGATCTTCAGGCCGATCATCCCGCAATTTCTTTGCGGTAATGGTTGTGAGACCACCGATATACCCACTGTGCCTGTAATAGTTTTTCTGATCCCATTTTCTGCCGGTAAGCACGATTTTCTCAGCATTGATGACCACAACCGAATCCCCCGTATCCACATGGGGTGTAAACAACGGGTTGTGTTTCCCTCTCAAGCGCGCTGCGATGGAGGACGCCAATCGGCCAAGAACCTGCCCCTCTGCATCGACAACCCACCACTTATCGTTGTTGTCCTCTTTTTTTGCACTATACGTATACTTTTTCACATCAATTCTCCCTGCGACATCGCCTTTCAACGATGGTTAACGCTTTCACGAAATCTTTAAAAATGAATCAGGATATTTAAGTCATATCTTTCAGGATGTCAAGAAATAATTTTAATAAATCAGGGTTCGAGGGTTCGAGAGAAAACATTGTCATTTGCTACGCGTCATTAATTGTCATTCACTTCGTGTCATTTGTCGTAGCTATCAGCGGAAAGCAGCAATAAATGACGCGTGCAACGCAAATGTCGTCCGAAGGACAAATATCGCACGAAGTGCAAATGACGCCCGAAAGGGCAAATATCACCCTCGAACCCTTGGACCCTCGAAACCTCGAACCCTCGGATTTATTTGACACCCCACTATTTTTCCCCTAATATCCATCCCATCATGCATCCCGATATCAATCACTTCTCCGTGATGACTCTCAACCTTCGTTTCGGCCTGGCAGACGATGGACCCAATGCCTGGAAATATCGCAAAAAACTGATACCGGGGTTGTTTCGGGCATATCCGGTGGATTTTATCGGATGCCAGGAGGTCAATGACTTTCAAGCCGACGATCTTGCATCTATTCTCAGCGATTATGAACTGATCGGCCGCCGACAACCCGCACCCTCTTTCTGGCAGAACAATATCATCTTTTTCCGAAAAGACTGGGATGTACAAAACATAGAACATTTCTACCTGAGCGAAACGCCCGACATACCGAGCCGTTTACACAATAGTCAGTGGCCCAGGCAGTGCACTATTGGCACATTCCAGAGGACGTCACGCAAGCTGACCTGTATCAACACCCATTTCGATTTTTCTTCTTCCGTTCAGGCATTCAGTGCCAGACTCATCATGAAACGTCTCATACAGCGCCCCGACCCTGTCCCTGCCGTTCTCATGGGTGATTTCAACGCTCCCTTTGATTCGCCGCATTACCGGATCTTTGTAAATGAATTTGCTGCCGGGAAAGGTCAGGATGTCTTCTTTCACAATACCTTTGATGACACACCGTGTGGTACCCATCATGGATTTTCCGGAAAACCCGGCAAGGATTGTATCGACTGGATCCTTCATACAGATGGTATCACACCTGAAGACGCCGCAGTCGTCAGGGATCACGTGGGGGGGGCCTATTACTCCGACCACTTCCCGGTTGTTGCCTCATTTTCGTTCACATAGGGCACTCTCAGCTACCGGACCGCAGTTTATTTCTCCATTCAATACACCCCCTGGTTCCAGTTCCATATCTTGGCACTCGATAATACCGGAACAGACACCGGTCGAGAGGAGAACCAATTTACCGGATACCGTAAGCCGTCCCCTGAAAATACCCCCGATGGTGATAAAAGAAGCCCGCGTTTCTGCCTCGACCACACCTTCCTCTGTAATAACGATATGATCGCCCACAAGGGTACCCTTGACCGTACCATTGATGAATAACTGCCCCTTGACCGATACCAAACCTTCAATGGTCAGTCCTTTTTCGACGATGGATAGTTTCTTTTGTGGATGCTGCAATACATATCTCCCTTTATGAACACGCATGAATGGGTTCCAGAGTAAAATCTCTCTCGAATATTAATTCACCCGTATCGTTGAAGATAAAGATAGTCGCCCGCTCAAACACCCCGGGGTTTTCGTGCGCAACCTTGAATTTAATTGTCCTGTAATTGTAAATTCGGAATCGCTGTCCCCTTGATTGAGCAGGTCTTCCATCCATCAGCATTGCACGGGGAACCACCAGCCATCGGTCTTGCTCGGCATACGCATCTTTCAGTAACACAAACGCATGCCCGGATACGGGCTGTTTTCTAGCTCCCATGTTGATAACCTTGAACTCGATATTCAACGTTGTATCGTCAGGGCTGGCACAGATGAAAAGGTTATCCGCGGTAACCTTTTCGATAACAACATCCATGTCGGCGCCGCTGGACACCGGAGACGCTCCAGACACCTTGATGGTCCCTGCCGGTACTTTTTCCGGAGGTGCTTGGGGGGTATCGCCGGAACCGGTCACTGTTTTAATCGGTGCTTTCTCTCCTTCTTTCAACGTCGGGAGTTCACTTTGTTTTTCCGTTGGAGGGCCGGAAACAACTACTTTCAGTTTTGACTCCGCAATAGCCAGTCTAGCCAGGGCGCTATCTTTTTTATGGCGGATTAATTCAATGGCTCGGGTCTGCCTGGAAACACTCTCCTGGGATGCCGTCAGCGTCCCCTTGGCATCCAGCCATGCCACCAGAAGCCATCCAATGGCACCTGCCATGACGAAGATCAAACCTGCCACAATCATCACCAATCCTCTGAAATGAACAAACGGCCTTAGGCTGCCGTTTTTCCCAATTCTCAACAGGTGCCAACGGGTTTCCTTGTATGAATAATGTTCAGGTTTAAATTTTTTCATATAAACTTGAAACCTTTAGCCATAAGCATTTAGCATTAAGCTCTAAGCCGCTTTCAGCTTAATGCTTAACGCTCAAAGCTATCTAAAAAAGCGTCTGTTGTCGATCGATTTTGAGTCCCAGATGCCGGAAGGCAGCCTCGGAAGCCTTGCGACCCGATGAGGTCCTGATGAGCAGCCCTGTTTTAAGAAGAAACGGCTCAACCACATCCACCAGGGTATCACTCTCCTCCTGCAGGGTTGCGGCAATGGCCTCGATACCGACAGGCCCTCCGTGGTAAAAATCGATGATCGTCTTCAAATACTTCCGGTCCAACTTTGTCAGTCCTTTGGCATCAACCCCTTCCAGAGACAACGCCGCCTCTACGGTATCGAGTGTGATGACACCGTCAGCCCGTACCTGGGCATAATCCCTGACTCGCTTGAGTAGACGGTTGACAATTCTGGGCGTTCCCCTGGAGCGTTTGGAAAGTTCCTTTGCGGCAGCTTTATCCATTTGGATATCCAACAGCTTTGCGGATCGTGTTGAAATCTGAACCAGTTCCCGTTCATCGTAGAAATCAAGATTCCGGAAAATGCCAAAACGATCCCTCAGCGGAGAGGAAAGAAGCCCTGCACGTGTCGTAGCACCCACGATGGTGAATCGATTTAGGCGGTATCGATGGCTCCTGGCATGGATACCCTTGTCAAACACCAAATCAATGGCAAAGTCCTCCATGGCCGGGTAGAGCAATTCTTCCACTGACTTGGGTGTACGGTGGATCTCATCGATGAACAAGATATCGCCTTCTTCGAGATGTGTCAGCATACCGATGAGATCCCCCCCTTTTTCAAGGGCCGGACCCGATGTCGTGGTCAACTTGCCCCCCATCTCGTTGGCGATAATATGTGCAAGGGTTGTCTTCCCAAGTCCGGGGGGGCCGTGGAACAGAACATGGTCGATGGGCTCCCGGCGCCTGGTGGCCGCCTCGATGGCAATCTTCAATGTTTCTACAATCTCGCCCTGGCCGATGTATTCGGATAGTCTGGCCGGCCGAAGCGACAATATTTCATTTTCCTCATCGCAAGGAAGGTAATCACCTGAAATGATTTCCTGGGGTCCGATGGTGCCGCTTTTGAAATTATCGGTCATGTTATACTGTCCTGTGAATTCGATAACTCATTAAATATTTTAGTTTGTTAGAGCTATCCTTTGATTCGCCTACATGAAATATTGGAAAACTGGAAGATTGGGTTTGAAAAGCGGAATGCTTCCACCTTTTATGATAATCGATAAAAGCTGCACTTTTTACAAAGAGACTTATACCTGAACTAAGCGATTTTTATCTCGATCTGCACCGACCTCTTGCGAATCGAGGGTTCGCAAAAAGCCTCGACAGATCCACGGGTATGCCTGTGTTTTTTGCGAACCCTTCTCCATCAAGATTTCGGCACAGCTCTTCGGGAAAAATCGCTCAGTTCAGGTTATATTCGCTAACCTATCATTCCAAAATTCCAGTATTCCATTTTTCCGTTGGGGCAAAGCCCCAAAAGAAAAGCTCAATTTGTCGAGCTTTTCTTTTGTATATGATACACGGCATCGAACAACTCCTCGGCCGTTGTATATGCCGGGCCCTGTTTGACCGCCTCCACCACCATTTCTCTGGCATCTGTCATTTTATGTCCCAACTGCTTCACAAGCACATCCATGACCTGCTTTTCCAGGTCTTCAATTTCGGGCAGATCCTGTTTCTCGTCTTCACGCATCAGGGCAAATTTTCCCATCTTCCCCTCCAGGGAAGCGATAATTTTCTGGGCGGTACGGATACCGATTCCTTTCAGTTCTTTGAGCCGACCGACATCCTTTGATTCGATGGCACTTGCAATTTCCCGAATCGGTCGGGTAAGCGCCCTGGCCGCTTTGAGAGGACCGATGGCTTCCACAGAAATGAAGTGCTGAAAAAATTCCTTTTCCACTTCCAGGTTGAAGCCGATCAATACCGGTTTTGGTTGACGTTCCGTCTGCTGGTGGTAAATGTACAGTGAAATCATATCTCCCACCTGGGAGCCTTTCAATGATCGCATGACCACCACCGGAAGTAGTATTTCATATCCGATATGATTGGCCAGGAGCAGGATGTGATCTTCATCCTTGCGCATGAGGGTGCCTTCCATATATCCGATCATGATATGCCTGTGTCTGTGTTCTTTGAGTTCATTGTGTTCACTGGGTTTGTTGAGTTACTGTTAGCTTAATGATGTAGCCCAGAGCTTCAGCTCTGCTCGTACACCGTTGTTTCAGGTCTAAGGACCTGCGCTACATGGAGCTGGGAATGACTTTAACCTGAATTTAGCGGTTTAGACTGTAGGCTATTAGGTGCCTATCGCTGATAGCTGTCAGCCACCCTCCAACCCTTGTATCACCCTTGGACCCTCGAACCCTGGTCTTTCACCCATACCGATATAACCCAATCAGCGCCAATCCTAATGCATCTGATGCATGATAGGGTTTTATGGGGTCAATCAGATTCAATTTCTTGCGGACCGCTTTCTCGAGCTGTTGTTTCGTTGCACGCCCGTTACCGGTCAACACCTTTTTTGCTTCCCTGACCGCCACTTCAGATACGGAAACACCGGCCTTGAATCCTGCCAGCAACAAAACCCCCGTCACCTTCCCCAGCAGAATTCCCGATTTGGGGTAATTGTTCAAAGAAAACACATCTTCGACCACCATGTGGTCGGGATGTTCTTTCTGCAGGATTTCTGTGAGTTTTGAATAGATTTTGTCGAGGCGATGCGGCAAAGTGATATCTTTTGAGGTATGAATGGTGCCATATGAATAGGCATGAACCAAAAGTCCTTTGCCTGTGACAACTCCTATACCGGTTGCAGATAAACCAGGGTCTATGCCGATAATCTTTATCATGTTGCGCGCTTCAAGGTGCCGTAAAGGACGCCGGGAAGGTGATGCATGATCGCTCGGTTGCTGCAGCAGGCCTTGCAGGGCCAAAAGCGCGGCGCTAAAAACGTAGATACCCGAGTCCAAATGGCCCGGCACTGATTCAACCCTATAAGAGTTAATGTTATGCACATTCGGTGTGTGATAAATTCTAAATCCGAATATCGAAATACGAAACAAATCCAAATATCAAATGCTCAAATGATTTAAACATAGCCTAAACTTGTATCTCCAAGGTCTTGTTTCGATCATTCGGTATTGCCCTTCGACGTTGCTCAGGGCGGCGAGCCTGTCGAGCCGTTTAGGATTTCGAATTTCGTGCTTCGGATTTAAGTAAATATCGCCATCGGCATAGCCAA